>DALTVZ010000145.1 GCA_029987315.1 Methanocorpusculum sp. | reverse complement strand
CTTGCCATTTCGGCAGAGAGCTGTGTGTTCACCATGAACGCTGACGGAGATTCTGATCGGATCAAACGCGAACTTGTTGGTGAGGATATCCATTATATCGCCTGTGCCGATGCAAAATCCCTTTTCTCTCTGGACTATCTGAAGGATATGGGGAAATCCATCAGCCGCGCAGACAAGGTCCAGATACGTTTAGGAAACGATCACCCGGTCCAGTTTTCCTTCGTCTATGCGGGCGGTAAAGGGAGTGTGGGCTATCTGCTTGCTCCGAGGATCGAGGCAGATTAACCGTTATGCGCACGTCCGTTGAAAAGCGGGATTTGGCTCATTATCCTTTTTTACCTGAAGCACAGGGGTTGCTTGCATCTCGCGGGATCAAAGTATCCGGTCTATCCAGTTCAAAGATCGGCAGTTCATATCTCGATCAAGCAACTGAACGTGTCATACTCGCGCTTGACGGAAAAACCGTTTACCCTGAGTCGGAAGATGACGTAGTTTCCGATATCATAACCTATGTTCTCGCAAGGGTTCTGGTCTCCTCGACAAAGGACAAACGGACGATCGATAGGCTCTGTAAGATGGAGGCCAGCCGTGCCTATGCCTATTTTCATGTGGAGGAAAATGAACTTTTAAAAAAGCGGGTGTGCGAAGAGCTGGGTCTGGAGCTGGGTGATGGCTCGCTACCGGTGATCCGGTATATTGGGCTTGCGTCTCGCGTGCGTGATCCAAAGTGGCGGCTGATCAACCGTGAGGTGGATGATGGCAAGGTGTCTGTTTCTTCTGACGAGATGGATGTTTTGATCGCCGAAAGGATACGGACGATCCTCTCTTCGGGCCTGCCGCTCGATATTCCTGAATCGATCGCAAGGGAGTATCTCCCGTGGAGTGATAAGATCATGGCGGCGGTTCAGCAGCGAACACTTGTTGAGTTTGGGGCGATCGATGAATCGGCGTATCCTCCTTGTATTCAGTCTTTGATCTCAGCTGCATCCGCCGGGGTCAATCTAACTCACTCTGGACGGTTTTCTATGACTGCATTCTTGCATCATGTGGGTATGAACGGTGAGCAGGTTTCGGGGATCTTTGCGCGTAGTCCTGATTATGATGCTGATATGACGAATTATCAGGTGGATCACATCCTCACCAATGAGTACACTCCGCCTTCGTGTGCGACCATGCTGACGCATGGTGTCTGTGTGAATAAGGACAGACTTTGCGAGTCTGTGTCTCATCCACTGAACTATTACCGCTCGAAAAAGAAGATGATGGAAAAAATGCGGATGAAGGACGAAGCTATGGCAAAAAAAGAGAACGGTCCGGCAGCTGAAAACCCTGGGCCTCGCACGACCGAGCCATAAAGACAGTCGGTATTTATAGGTACAAAAAGCCTATCTTTTGATATGAATTTTGGGACCCTTGAAGATATTGAGACACGCGGAAAAACCGTCCTTGTCCGTGTGGATTTCAACTCCCCTATAGATCCTTCCTCCAATACTATTCTGGATGACAAACGGTTCCGTGAACATATCCCCACGCTGAAGGCACTGGAAGATTCCCGCATTGTGATCCTTGCGCATCAGAGTCGGCCGGGCAAGAAGGATTTCACCACCCTTGCCTCTCATGCGGATAAACTGGAACGCCTGTTGGGTCTTCCGGTCACCTATGTGGATGATATCTTTGGAAGCTGTGCAAAACGTGCGGTTCGGGATTCCCATCCGGGAGATGTGGTTCTGCTGGAAAATGTTCGGTTCTCGGCTGAAGAGAATCTGACCATGAAGCCGGAGGACGGAGCAAAGACCCATCTTGTCCGAAAACTTGCTTCAATGGCGGATCTTTGTGTTTTCGATGCCTTTGGCACGTCACACCGGTCTCAACCGACGATCACGGGACTTCCGCATGCTATGAAAACGGTTGCCGGTCTTCTTATGGAAAAAGAGGTCTCGATGCTTTCAAGGATCTTCACCTCAGCTCCAAAGCCGGTGACCTTTGTTCTGGGCGGGACAAAGGTCGACGATTCCATAGCCGTTGCGGGAAATGTTCTGGCTAATAAGACCGCTGACAGAGTTGTCGTCATTGGGGTGGTGGCCAATGTGTTTTATCTGGCGAAGGGTATCGATATTGGTGAACCCTCAAGAAATCTGATCCATGCCCTAGGGTATGATGATGAGGTGGCCAAGGCGAAATTGATTCTTGACTCTTATTCTGATAAGATCCTTATCCCTGAGTATGTGGCGGTGAAAGAGCGTGATGAACGAAAAGAGTATCCTATTGGCCAGATCCCCAAAGACTGCCCGATATTGGATATGGGTACTGAATCTATCGTGCAGTTTTCAAAGGAGCTACGGAAGTCCGGATCGATCGTGCTTAACGGCCCGGCGGGTGTGTTCGAGGATGTGAACTTCGCGTCAGGTACGTTTGAACTTTTACGTGCGGCGGCAAACTCGGACTTCTCTGTCTGCGGTGGCGGACACACGGCGGCCGTAATCGAACAGCTGGGTCTGGAACCACAGTATTCTCATCTTTCGACCGGCGGTGGTGCCTGTATCGAATTTTTAACAGGAAAGAAACTTCCGGCGATCACGGCACTGGAAGAGTCCTGGAAGAAATTCGGAAACTGATTATCTTTTTTTTTATTATGTTTTAGTTCTGCAGATCCCTCAGTCTCTGATGATATTCCACGGTCTGATCGTAGTATCATGCAAAACCATTCCCTGCGCGGACAATATTTATACATCTGTTTTTTTGAAGGATGGACCTGGTATCTGGATGCGGCATTTTCTCTCACAGGATGTTATCATGTAGACAAATCTGAGTTTATCTGCTCGGTGGTAAAGTTCTCATCTAAGTTTGCATCAGACCTTTATGTTCTCACGACCAACTTCTATGTATTATGGTGCAGTCATACGAAGATATGTTAAAGACCGCGTACTCTGGGATAGGGGAGCCGACGGAGACCGGTGAACGGTTCATTATGCCTAAGGCAAAGATCTATATTGAGGGCAAAACGACTGTTCTTGAGAATTTCTCTGATATTTTAGGTTCACTGAACCGTGATAAGGATCACTTCATGAAGTTCATTCTAGGTGAACTTGGAACGGCCGGTAAGATCGATGGAAACCGCGCGGTGTTCAATGGGAAGTTCGAACAGGCACAGTTCGACGCGATCCTCGATGCATATGTCGGCGATTATGTCATCTGTTCTGAGTGCGGCAGACCTGATACGAAACTCGTCAAAGATGACCGTGTGCAGATGCTTCTCTGTGAAGCATGCGGATCAAAGAGACCGATCCGTAAGCGAAAAGCGAAGACTGAGGTCCAGGGTCCCGTCATTGAGGAGGGCAAGGAACTTGAGGTCCATATCGAATCTATCAGTAAGAAAGGCGATGGAGTTGCGAGGGTCGGCAAGTATATTTTGTATGTTGCTGGAACAAAGGCAGGCCAGAATGTCAAGGTCAGAATCACTCGTATCTCTGGTCAGGTCGCCTTCACCCAGAAACTCCTTTAACCTTTTTTTAAATTCATCGACCCTACAATTATATAGTGTCGTCCAACGAATGTATACGGGAATGAAGCTGAAAATCATCGAGCTTGAGAAGAATAAAATACGGATCAGTCTGGAGGGTGAAGGGCACACCATGGTCAATGCATTGGTGGACGAGATTCTTGCAGATCCTGAAGTGGATGTAGCAACCTACGTGATCCAATATCAGTTCTCCGATCCCGAACTGCTGGTAACCATGAAGCCCGGCTCAGCAAAAGAACCGCTCGCCGCTATTCGTGATGCCGCTCAGCATACGATCGATCGTTGCGACGCCCTTCTTGGCTGTCTGAAAAACTAATACTTTTTTTGCCCTTCTCCTTAGGGGGATAGGCGAAGTATTATATTGCTCTAAACCTCATGTAATAGAGCACTCAGTTTAGTGGAGCAGTATCTTGCATATTGCGAGTGTCGACCTGTATTAATTCCAGAAATGGGATTTGTGCAGCCTTCTGACTAGTCAGAGGGAAAAGATGCGGAGTTCTCTGTAGACGTAGCCAAGCCTGGTATGGCGCAGGTTTGCTAAACCTGTGTCCCCCTGGGACTCGAGGGTTCAAATCCCTCCGTCTGCGCTTAACACACGCAACACACACATCTAT
>DALTVZ010000144.1 GCA_029987315.1 Methanocorpusculum sp. | reverse complement strand
CTCCGCATCCTCCGCAGGCTCTGTGTCCACAGTCAAAATTTTCTATCGTTTTGTCAACCATTTCAAAGCACCTCTGTGCGTAATCCATAGAACATGTCGCCTTCGCCTTTTTCTGCGAGGTCAACGATCTTCTTGATGTCTCTCTTTCTCACGTCGCGGCCGCCGAGACCAAGGATGTAATCGTAGACTGGTATGTTTGAACCATAACAGGCCTCCTTGACTTCTATCGCGACCGCTCCCTTTGAACCAAGACTGACATTTTTATCGAGAACTGCGATGGTGTTGACATGTGCAAGAGCTTTTGCCACATCTGTTGACGGGAACGGGCGGAAGCAGCGGAGATTTAAGAGTCCGACCTTTTTACCGTCTGCACGCATCTCATCGATCGCGTCTTTGACGGTCCCGCAGATGGATCCCATTGCAACAATTGCTATGTCAGCATCTTCGAGTTTGTAACCGACCACTAACTCTGAATAGTCGCGTCCGAAAATTTCACCGAACTCTTTTCCATATTTCTTGATAGCGTCTCCGGCACGTTTAATCGCCTGATCATGTTCATATCTGAACTCAAGGTAGTATTCAGGTGTCGCATACATACCAAATGAGATCGGGTCCTTAGCATCAAGTTTCTGATACGGTTTGAACGGGCCGATAAATTTGTCAACGAGTTCCTGTGATGGCATATCGACCGGTTCAAACACATGAGAGAGGATGAATCCGTCAAAGCAGACGAATGCCGGGATCAGGATATCGTGGTCTTCACAGACCTTGTATGCAAGGATGTGCATATCGATCGCTTCCTGGTTGTCTTCAGCATAGAGCTGTATCCAGCCGGAGTCTCTCTGCATAATGGAATCCTGCTGATCGTTCCAGATCGAGAGAGGTGCGGAGATCGCACGGTTTGCAATACCCATAACGATCGGAAGTCTCATGCCTGCTGCGTTGAACAAGACCTCGGTCATCAGTGCGAGGCCCTGTGAGGTCGTTGCCGAGTAAACTCTGCTTCCTGCGGCGGACGCTCCGATACATGCCGAGAGTGCGGAAAACTCGGAATCAACGCACATGTATTCTGCGTCGAGGCGCCCGTCAGCAACGATCGATGCGAGTCCCTCGACGATGTGGGTCTGCGGGGTGATCGGATATGCTGAGATGACCTGTGGTCTGCAGAGACGCACCGTTTCTGCGATAGCGATCGAGCCCTCCATAATATTCATCGTCATTTATTTTTCCTCCATCTTCATGGTGATCGCTTTTACCTTATCTGGACATTCCTCGGCGCACATGCCGCATCCTTTGCAGAAGTCAAGGTCGATCGCATATGTTTTGTCAGGGTTCTGATTGATGCATCCCTCTGGACAGATCAGCTGACATGTTCCGCATTTTGTACATTTTTCCGTGTCCATGATCGGATAATAAACTCTCCATGAACCGGTTTTATTATTTCTGCTTTTGCCTGGGCGAGCCGTACAGCCAATTCCTAGAGGCATTATACGCGTCCCTCCTTTACCATAGAATATGCACGTTTTGCTGCTGCGACATTGGTATCTGCAAGTTTTCCGGCGAATCTGTTTCTGATTGCACCTTCAAGAGCCTCGAGAGTTATCTCCCCGCTTGCGGCAGCAAATGCTCCCATCAGAGTTGTATTGGTTATTGGGAGCCCTATCTCTTCGATCGCTATCTTCGTTGCATCTATGACGATCAGTTTTACACCTTCGGGGAGGTTGTATTTTCCCTCCTTTTCTGTGTTGACGATCGCTATGCCGCCTGCCGACATCCCTGCAAATACATTCACGTCGCGGATAAGAGTACTGTCCTGGACAATAATATAATCCGGTTCGTAGATCTGGCTTCTAAGGCGGATTTTTTCGTCACTGAACCGCACAAATGCCTGCACGGGGGCACCCCGGCGTTCAACACCAAACGCAGGAAATGCTTGGGAATAGACACCTGCGGTAAAAGCAGCTGTTGCAATTAACTCAGCAGCAGTTACCGATCCCTGTCCACCTCTACCGTGGATGCGTAGTTCTCTCATATCACTTATATCTATCACGATTAATCAATATGAATTTACTGTTTGAAGATTTTTAGAAAAAAACACCGTTTTAAAAATTTAAGGGTAAAAAGGAGATGATTTGTTATTTTCGGGGCTGAATGACGGGAATACCTAGGATCTCTTTTGCTCCGGTGAAAATATCTCGCGCCATGAGAGCAAGACCATCGGAAGCGGCCCATTCATCATACACTATCACCGGTTTTTGGAGCAGTGCAGAGATTTCCTCGGCCAATTCAGGCGCAAGACTTCCGGCAAGGGCAATAGGTGCCTCGCGTGAAAGGAGAAGAAGTGAGGCGCATTCCATAGCAGCCCACATGGCGATCGCCGGTTTTTGGTATTTCTCCTCAAGATGAAAGGAGACTCCCGCGGTCGTGAATGCCTCGTTAGCAGTACATTCTCCATCATCGATTTTTCTGATAGCGTCCACATCAAGGGCTCCGTGCTGGGTCCCCGGCGCGAAGATGCATGCGTCAAATGCTCCAACAATTTTTCCATTGGAAACAAGAACCGAAACGGTGTTCGAGCTTATGTCAGAAATGATAAACGTGTTTTCGAGCGTTTGTTTTGCAAGATAGGCTATGCCCAGTTTTTCTGGGCTCGTCTGATGGGAATATACTTTGAACCTTGGATCCGTATCAGATCCATGGTGAATGCCCGGGATCCCCATCGCCGGGATGCCGGACTCTTTTATCACATCGAATACTCGAGTCCCACCGCCGATATGTTCTCCTGCGCCGTTACGGGTGATCACTCCGCGATTTTTTAGCTGAGCGATCGGTGTTATTTTGGAAAAGTTATCACCCATCGAATAACAAACAGCAAACCCCTCTATCTCATTGATAGGGCACAGTTTTTCCAGAGCCGATATCTCAAAACTTTTTGCTGCTTCCCGGGTTATTTTCAGATGCTTTCCAGTTTCTGTTGCGAACCGAAGAGACGTTGTCCCATGGTCGACTCCAATATACATACTCGTATTGTATTGCTCGATTATGAGATAAGTTCTATCCTTTATAAAACCAATCATATAGTCGAATGGGCGATTCCCACTATGACACTCTTGGCGTGGCTGAAAACGCGACGCCTGAAACGATAAAAAAATCCTATGTTGCTCTCGTAAAGGAGTT
>DALTVZ010000143.1 GCA_029987315.1 Methanocorpusculum sp. | reverse complement strand
TTGTGAGGATGAGTCGAGATTCCGCGCGGATCTTAGAACGAAGCTCCGGTTTGGTATCGCCATCATAGATCGCAGGTTTGGTTTTTGTATGAAGAGCTGCATCGATCTCTTTAAAAAAAATCAGCTGGTCACGTGTGAGTGCCTTGGTCGGATAAATGAACACTGCCGTCGCATCAGGGTTTTTGCTAAGTCGTTCCAAAACCGGTAGAGTGTAGGCTAGTGTCTTTCCTGATGCGGTAGAAGTTGTTAAAATTACATTTTTTCCTATTGATACTTGATCAAAAGTATCCGCCTGATGCGTGTAGAGCTGGATGTTTTTTTCTGTAAGATACTCGGTGATATTTTTGGACATCGGCTGCTTTGGCATCTGATATCTCGGCTTCCTCGCCTTTTCACAGGTCACATACATATTTTTTTCATCCATAGATGACCTCACACTCAGTTCGTAGCAGCGTTGCAAGATTTGCAACATCCAGTTCATTATGTTCTAATATCGGTGAGAGATACGCAGAGTTTCTCGTTCGAAGATAACTCTGATAATAGGCTGGAACCAAAGAACCTGGAAGATCGTTCACTCTTGGTGTGTGAAGTACGTATTTTTCCACTGTGCCGAGGCAACAGTCAGGAAGATCGGTTTTGTAAAGTTTTCGTGTCGGATACAAAAGATCAAAATGCAGATCAGGACGAACTGTTTTCTCTCCATAATAGGTCAAACGGTTATTCAGATACGGTACATCGAACCCTTTCCCGTTGTAGGTGACAACATGGGCATGTTTTCTAAAAAACTGAGCGGTCATATACAGTGCCGCTGCTTCATCCTCAATATCCCGAAGAAGATACTGGGTAACAGTTAGCTCATTATCCTTCCAAACACCACATCCGAAAAGGATTATCGGAGACTGAAACATCCCAAGGGTTTCAATATCAAAATACAGCAGGTCTTCTTTTGGAAGTGCGTGCGAAAAACCTAGAAGAAGCGGATCATTTCCCCGGTAAACATCCTGAAAGATCCTGATAATGTCTTTAGACGTACCATTCTCGATAACGTCCGCTATCTCTAATGCAGATTCCTGCCAGCGGGTATTTTTCAAATCGTTAAGTGAGGTGACACCTTTTTTTTGGTAATCATGTGTACGTTTTGGACCGATCCCTGGGACCAAGGTCAATTCACGCATACATTTTTCGCGAATACTTTCTTCTGAAATGAAATAGTCAGGATAGGTTCTCGTGGTTTCCTTCGCTAGACAGGTACCTTCCGGTGTATCTATCTCAAATGTACCTGGGGTGTCTTCATTTTTTCTCCCCCGCGTCTCTGTTTTGAGAAAAACGCTTGGTGTGAATGCCTTACTGAGAACCTGCATGAGGGTATCAGCAGATAAGATAATCCTGCTGTTTTTCTGAGAGAGAATGTCCGCTACTCTCTGATGCAAACCAACAAAGTTTGGAAAGCTGATTTTTTCTCTGAACAGCTGTGTATCCTTCAGCACGTTTTGCGATCGAGTTTAAAGCAATGCTCGTCATAAACAAAAATCGACTCCAGAGTATATATATCCCAAACCGCGCGGTGCGATAATGCCTCCGACCTCATTTCTTGATGGTCTATTTGCGAGATATTTAAACTTATTTTCAGGATCTGTGCTCAAATTATCTTTAAAATCATGTGCAAAAAAATCGAGAAAAAAGATAAGTTTCTGTGAAAATCATCTTTGCTCAAATACACATCTTTACAATTACAGACGACAAAACAATAACGTGATTTTTCATGCTTGAGATTGAAAACCTGCATGTAGAAGTTGGTGGACGTGAGGTCCTGCACGGCATATCACTCATTGTGCCGGATGGACAAACACATGTTCTCCTTGGTCCAAATGGATCTGGAAAAACCACACTTCTACGAACAATAATAGGCTTTGCTTCTTCCAAAGTAACTGCCGGTAAAATAATCTTTAATGGCGTTGACATTACGGAAAAACCAGTTCACGAACGTGCAAAACTTGGAATGGGTATCATGTTTCAGCGACCCCCAACAATATCTGGTCTGAAACTTGGCAAACTCATCAATGCAACAAAGACCATTGACGAGGCCCGGATCCCAATGATCGTGGAAAAGCTGCATATGACCGAATTTCTTGATAGGGATGTCAATGCAGGATTCTCTGGAGGGGAGATCAAGCGCAGTGAGATCCTCCAACTTACTGTCCAGAACCCTTCATTTGTGATGCTGGACGAACCAGAAAGCGGGGTCGATGTGGAAAATATGGCGCTCCTTGGAAACGCTGCAGCATCTCTTCTAGGGAAGGAGATCCACATGAAAAGCCGTACTAAATCAGGCCTCATCATCACTCATACCGGGTACATCCTCGACTATCTCGAGGCCGATGTTGGTTATGTCTTGATCGAAGGATATCTGCAGTGCACTGGAAACCCACGTGAAATTCTTAAAAGTGTAAAAACATCAGGATACAAGGACTGTATGGCATGCCGGAAATGAATGAATTCTCGGGGATCAGCCCCGAAGATAAAGAACGCCTTGAGTTGACCGGGATCAACACTGGTTCTATGGAAGGACGCGCAGGAAGTTTCCTTCTCGTAAATGATCACGTCCTTCACGCAGGATCCGAGACAGAAGGCGTAGAGGTGTTGATGATCGAAAAAGCACTCGAAAAATATGAGTGGCTCAAGGAGTACTGCTGGAATATCGTCCCGGCAGACAAAGATCAGTACACGCAGTATGTTGCAGACCACCCTCAGAAAGGCTATGTCATCATTGCCCATAAAGGAACAAAAACCACCTTCCCGCTCCAGAGCTGTATGTTTCTGCAGGGAGACACGATTCAAACCGTCCACAACATAGTCATTGCCGAAGAAGGATCTGAGGTTCATCTAATCGCAGGATGCGCGAGCTCTCTGAAAACAAAAGAGGGGGCGCACTATGGGGTCAATGAGATCTATGTTGGGAAAAATGCAAAAGTGACCTCGACGATGATCCATACATGGGGTGAGGAGATCGAGGTCTTCCCGCGTACGGCAACCATTGTCGAAGAGGTGGGAACGTTCCTCTCAAACTACGTTTGTATGCGCCCAACCAAGATGATCCAGATGTATCCGACCGCTTTCCTCAAAGGCAAAGGTGCGGTCGCGCGCTTTTCCAGTGTCATCGTTGCCGGACATGGTTCACACATCGATGCTGGTTCCAGAGCTGTTCTTCAGGCGCCAAACACCAGTGCCGAACTCATAACCCGTGCTATTACAAACGGTGGAACGATCATATCCCGCGGCGCTATCATTGCTGAAGTTCCTCAGACAAAAGGTCACATCGAATGCCGCGGTTTGATATTGAAAGACGGCATTATGCACGCGATACCCGAGATTGACGGGCGTGTGGTCGATATCGAGCTTTCTCATGAAGCAGCTGTCGGAAAGATCGCCAGAGATGAGATCGAGTATCTCATGGCACGCGGACTTTCGGAGGAAGAAGCAACCGCGACCATCATCCGCGGATTTTTGGATATCAGGATCGAAGGCCTGCCGGATGTTCTTCAGAAGCAGATCGAGAATGCGATCGATTCTGCCGACCAAGGGTTCTGAATGAAGATCTATGATGTGAGTATCGGGCTGCGTCCTGGGATGTATGTATATCCAGGGGATCCGGAATTTCAACGGACATCGATGAAGGCAGGGAATGCATACATTTCGTCCCTGGCTTTCGGCACGCACACCGGCACTCACATCGATGCTCCTGCACACTATTTTCCGAATGGAACAACCATTGACAAACTTGACTTGAACGATCTGATCTGTTCTGTTGAGGTCGTGACCTCACCTTTTTTGCCAAAAAATATTTGTAAGGCAGTTTTTTTTAAAAATGCAGTTCCCTTATCTCTGGACATGGCGCAAATTCTTCTGGACCATGATGTCCGAACTGTAGGATGCGACACAGATTCCATTGGAGATGATGAGGTCCATCGTTTCTTATTGAAGAATGAGATCATCATCATCGAAATGCTCGACCTCTCGGAGGTTTTGGATGGCGTGTATCAAATGATCGCCCTGCCGTTAAAAATAGAAGGAGCAGACGCATCATCTGCTCGAGTCGTTTTACTGGATGATAGGTTATGATATTACTTGATGCTGTTAAAAAATTACGCGAAGCTGCTTCTGGGATGGGTACAGAAGACGGTGATCTTGTCTATACGAGCCAACCTGAACATCACATATGCCAGTTTTGTACTGGGAGTTGCCTTGAAGTATGTTTTGGGGGGAGAGTTGCTGAAATTTCGTCCACCCAGCCCTTTTGTGCAAAAATGCGGCTTGAAAACCTCTATGATGCTCCGCTTAAAACCCCAAAAACAAAAGCCGCCGCCGCCGGAGCTTTGACGGTGGTCGCAGGTTTTCTGATGTTGGTTCGAAAACTCGCACCATGTCCAACGGTAAATTTTTCGGACTGTCATGATGAACTGGTCCAGTATCTTGATGGTAAAAATGTTTACATCCTTGGTCGTGACATTCTGCAGATACATCAAACGTTACTGTTAGAAGAAGCCGATGTTATAGTTGTGACTGGAGATGCATTGCTGGATAATGATCTTCTTGCCGAAATCGATGAGGCGATCCAACTGGAAAAAGAGCTGTTGTTTGTTGGTCCGTCATGTGCAGGAGTGGCCGCGCTGCTTGGAAAAAAATTCTGGTGTCCCTATGGGACCTAATAATTTAACTCTATCAAACACGTAAATACAGTTATTATGCTTTTTGGTTCGTCCGGTATCAGACAAATGTTTGATCAGCACCTTCTTTCCCTTACTCCAATAGTAGGAGCCGCGGTTGCACAAACTGCAAAACATGTTGTTCTTGGAACCGATTCACGAACCAGTAGGAATATTTTGGCAAACGCCATGATCTCTGGGCTGATCAGCAATGGGGCGGATGTTGTCTATGGAGGGATATGTCCCACTCCAACTGTTGCCTTTGGCGCTGGATTTGCTGAAGCAGGTGTTATGATAACAGCCTCGCATAACACGGAGCCCTATAATGGTATCAAACTCTTCCGTTCTGATGGGTCGTCCTATACACTTGCTCAGCAAAAAGAGATCGAAGATAAAATAAAACATCCTTCGTGGGGTGAGTGGGATGAACAGGGCGTCTTAACGGATGCAGATCTTATTACCCCGCATAAAGAAGCTATCCTTGGATCAGTTTGTATTCCTGAAAATCTGACTATAGTCGTGGATTGTGGGAATGGGGCCGGTGGTCAGATCACGCCAAAGCTCTTCGAAGAGTCCGGTTCAATGGTCATTCCGATCAACTGCGACCCTTCAGGAAAGTTCGCACGCCCGTCCGAACCCTTGGAAAAAAATCTTCTCCACATCCCCAAGCTGATGAAAAAGATCGATGCTGATTGTGCAGTCGTGAATGATGGGGATGCCGACAGAATGATGGCATTTGACAATCGCGGACGGTACATTGACGGCGATCATCTTCTCATGCTTTTTGCCAAATATCTAAATGCAAAACAGGTCGTAACGACCGTAGATGCCTCCATGGCAATTGAAGAGATCGCCGAGGTCCGGAGAACTTCGGTCGGTGACAGTTTTGTTTCCGAGGAACTTATATCGTGGGGGGCATTTGGCGGCGAGCCGTCGGGAAGCTGGATCTTCCCAAAACACTCCCTTTGTCCTGACGGGCCCTATGCGGCTGCCCTCTTTGCTGAGATCTCTGGCGAATGGGATGTGGCAGAGGAGCTTGATGCAATGCCGAGATATACAATCCTTCGGGACGCTCTCGTGACAAAACATGGAAAAAAGATCCTTTCGGAACTCGGTACAGAAAAGCCCACGGACGGGATCAGGCTCGCCGAGGAAAATGGGTGGTGTCTGATCCGCGCCAGCGGGACCGAGCCAAAGATCCGCTGTACAGCAGAAGGAAAAACTAAAGATGATGCTAAACGCATGCTGGATGCAGGTATGACCAGGATCCAACATGAGATGCGTCAGATAAAGGAGTAACATATGCAGTGTGTAATTTTAGCAGCAGGTGAAGGATCCCGTATGCGGCCCCTCACAACATCCCGTCCAAAGGTCATGCTACCTTTAGCGGGAAAGCCGATGATCGAACATCTCATAAGAAATGTTCGCGACACAGGCATCACGGATATTATTCTTGTTGTAGGATACCATGAAGAAGCGATCCGCTCGTGTTTTGACAACGGTTCAGCATTCGGCGTATCTATACGCTATGTTGTTCAAAGAAAACAGATGGGAACAGCCGATGCCTTGAAAACCGTCGAACCTTTTATTCATGATACATTTCTGATGCTTAACGGCGACATGATCCTTGAACGGTCAGATATCGAAAAGATCGTTGGTCTCCAAAGTCCCGTGATGGCAACCTCAACAACGACACATCCAGAGAATTTCGGCGTGGTCACCGTTGAAAATACTAAGATCACTTCACTGGAAGAAAAATCCCTTCACCCGAAATCAAACACCATCAACGCCGGTGCTTATCTTTTTGAGCCTGATATTTTTACCATCCTGAAAAAAATCTCGCCCTCGTCGAGAGGGGAATACGAACTGACTGATGCCTTGACCGATTACATCTCGAATGGAAAACTTACCGCCTATCCTCTCTCGGTTTGGATGGATGTGGGGTATCCATGGGACATGTTGAATGCAAATGAACATCTTCTAGAGACCATTTCTGGAGAAGTAGATGGGATCATTGAGGAAAATGTGGTGATCAAAGGCCAGTTGATCCTTGGAAAAGGATCCGTCATCAAATCCGGGACCTATATCGAAGGCCCTTGTATCATAGGCGAAAACACGGTTGTTGGCCCGAATGCATATCTTCGACCGGGAACGACGGTCGGGAACAACTGTCACATCGGTCATGCTGTAGAAATTAAAAATTCCATCATCTTTGATGATACGAAGATCCCGCATTACAACTACATCGGTGACAGTGTGATCGGAAGCAGATGCAATTTTGGTGCTGGGACAAAGATCGCCAACCTCCGTCATGATCATGGATCAGTAAAAGTAGGCGGGATCTCCACCGGCCGAAAGAAGTTTGGAGCAGTCATCGGAGACGATGTGCTATTTGGGATCAACTGTTCAATCAATACCGGATCATCGATTGGTAGCGGAACGAAGGTCGCACCCCACACTCTGATCTCAGGAATAATTGAAAATAAAACGGTGGTGAGGTAAATGACACAAAATATACAGGCAGTGATACTTGCTGCCGGAGAAGGGACACGGCTTCGCCCGTTGACCAAAAATCGTCCGAAGGTCATGCTGCCGGTAGCAAATCGTCCAATTCTTGAACATGTTCTGAATTCGGTCGTTGCAGCAGGTGTTCGCGATATCACGGTTGTGGTTGGATACCAAAAGGAACAGGTGATGACATTTCTGAATACCTATCCCATTCCTGTACAAGTGGTCATTCAGGAAAAACAACTGGGAACGGCCCATGCCTTGTCAATGGCAAAGGAGTGTATTCATACAAAAACCCTCGTTCTTCCGGGGGATAACTATATCGATCCTGAATCTCTGCGTTCAATAATAGACAAAGAAAATGCCATTCTCGTGGCACCTCATCCATGTCCTATAAACTTTGGTGTGATCTCTAGAAACGATGGCTTATTGACCGACATTGTGGAAAAACCGACTGATGTTTTGCCAGGGTCGCTGGTAAGTTGTGGGATCGGTGTTTTCACTCCTGAGTTTATTGAAAAGATCCGTGAGCCGACCATCCCCGAATCTTTGCAAAACCGAATAAAAGAGGGAATGACATTCTCGGTTGTTCTGGCAAAAGACTGGCAGGACGCTGTCTCTCCAAAAGATCTGCTATTTGTGAACAAACATCTGCTCAAACAGATAAAAGAAAAAATATCTGGCACTGTTGAAAAAAGCGCTACTATCCAGGGGCGTGTATCCATTGGAAAGAAAAATAACATCGGACCAAGTGCTGTTATTCTTGGACCGGTAGTTATCGGAGAGGAAAGCAAGATCGGATCACATGTATGCATAGGTCCTAACACCTCCATAGGATCTCGTGTCACGATCGAACCATTCACTTACATAGAAAACAGTATCATCATGAATGACTGTATCATCGGATCTCATTCTCGAGTAGTAGATACAATCATGGGAGAGGGTTGCGTGTGCAGAAACCATCTCTCTACAGTGTCCGGAGAGTTTGGTTCCGTATGTGGGGATCGTGTGACCATTGGCCCGTTCACCGTCATTCAAGGCGGAGTGATTGGAAACAATGTCGTCATTCAAGGCGGAAAGATCCTTGAGAAAGAAATTCCAGATAACACCCTGGTGATCTGAGATGTGCGGGATCGTGGGGTATATTGGTTACCGTGAGGCGGCCCAAGTATGTACATCCGGCCTTTTACGCTTAGAGTACAGAGGGTATGATTCCTATGGGATATCCACTCTATCTCCATCACTTTCGACTCACAGACATCTCGGAAAAATATCGGATTCTGCTACTTCAGCCAACCATCTGATCGGCAATATTGGGATAGGGCACACACGCTGGGCAACGCATGGTGTTCCAAGCGAGACGAATGCCCACCCGCATCTTGATGAAAAAAAGAAGATCGCTGTGGTTCATAACGGGATCATTGAAAATTATGCGGATCTGAGAAGAGAGCTGGAGCAGCGCGGCGTTGTTTTTTTATCACAGACCGATACAGAAGTCATACCGCATTTGATCGCAGAAAAGTACACCGGAAATTTACTTGAAGCTGTATCAAATGTCTTACCTCTCCTTGAGGGATCATATGCTCTATTGATCATAGTCGAAGGAGAGGAAAAAATCATAGCAGCCAGAGATGGAAGCCCTCTTGTTCTTGGGATCGGGGATGAGGAATTTATTCTGGGATCTGACGCTCTCCCTCTTTTGGAGTATACGCATAAAGCGGTGTATTTGGAGGAGGGTGATGTTGTCGAGATCACCAAAAACGGATACCAAATATATAATGCAGGTATCCCCATATCTCGCGAGATCACGGAGCTCGAGTGGAAGGTTGATGAGGCGAAAAAAGGTGGCTTTCCGCATTATATGCTCAAAGAGATCTTTGAACAGCCGGAGGCCTTTGCAAATACCCTTTCATCAGTTAAACGCTGTTTTGAAGCAGTGGATATGATCAAAAATGCACACTCCATAACGATCGTTGCCTGCGGCACCTCGGCAAATGCTTCTATGGTCTTTTCCTATCTGTTGGAAAGCATCTGCCACATCCCTGCCCGGGTCGTACTTGGATCTGAATTCAAGTATTTCCCAACGCCAAATACAGATCTAGTGATCGGTGTTTCACAGTCTGGAGAGACTGCAGATACGATAGCGGCCCTGAAACTTGCAAAAAGTCTTGGTACACAGACGCTGGCAATAACCAATGTTCTCGGCAGTTCCATTACGCGCGTAGCCTCATCCGTTATCTATACACGGGCTGGCCCTGAGATGAGTGTCGCGGCTACAAAATCATTTCTCTCCCAGGTCGCCGCCTTTATGCAGATAGTAAATTTTCTCTCAGATGATCAGTTAGAAGGGGAGTTGACCGAGATTCAGCGGTATCTCCCTGAGGTTCTTAATATTGATCTTTCAGAGGCCGTAGTGTTGTGTAAGGATGCATCCACCCTTCTTTACATAGGCAGGGGGATGTTCTATCCGGTAGCAATGGAAGGTGCGTTAAAAATGAAAGAGATTTCCTATATCCATGCAGAAGGATATGCCGCCGGCGAACTGAAACACGGGCCGTTTGCATTACTCTCTCCACAGACCCCTGTCATAGGCATGTGCGTTTCGAGTAATGTCTACTCGGTGATGATGTCAAACTTAAAAGAGATCAAAGCACGAAGCGCTCCGATCATTGCGATCGGAAAAGGTTATGATAAAGATCTGGAAGATCTGGCCGATGTCTGTATTTCGTTACCTCCAGTTTCGGAATATGGGTCCGTTGTCTTATCTTCAGTAATATTACAGTTACTCGCATACAAAACTGCTGTGGCGTTAGGACGAGACGTTGATATGCCAAGAAACCTGGCAAAAAGTGTGACGGTCGAGTAACGTTATTCCCCAACTTTTTTGGATGTGCTTTTCCAGAGAACGGCATTCTTTCTTCTTGAATAAAGACCTGCGAGAAGATAAAACTGATTCGTGACAAAAGCAGTGATCAGATTCCCTTTTTTGATAACACTCAGCAGCAGGAAGACGGCGAGAAGTGCCAGAAAAAGTAACGGCATATAGACGATAAGTCCAATTGAGAAGCTAACTCCGCCGATCAATAGCAGTGTCGGCGTTATCACATACATCCAGATCCGAAGCGGATAGAAGACCCTGCAAAACGGGCGATGAACTTTTAGCAGATCACGGTTCGCGAGCGTCGTCTGGATGAGTCCTTTGGCCCTCCGTATTTTTTGGATATACTGTTTTTTAAGATTTTCCGGCAATTCTTCGTAGATCACAGCGCCTGTTTCATAAAAGGTCCGGTACCCTTTTCGTATAGCTTCATAGGCAAGATTGGCATCATCTGCGCCTTTTGTTTCATTTACCCCTTGGACTATACTTTTTCTCATGATGAGCAGACAACCGTTAAATGCCGGCGTGGCATCATGCGCACATTCCCATTCTGCCATTCTGCCAAAATAGGATCTGTATGTTTTTTCCATGGAAGTGACCCGGTCAACTCCGGGATTTGGCTGAAGATCGCCTGTTCCTGCAGCAAAATCAGGGTCGGACAAAATCCGTTGAACCAAAAGCTCAACACTATTATTATCCCAAACCAAATCTGCATCCGTCGCAACGACCAGCTCGTTGGAGGTCAGACCGATACCGGTATTAAGGGAGGTATTTTTGCCTGATCTCTGTTCGTTGACATGTATCTTCCAGGAAAATTTGACATCGGCAAGTTCAGCTCGTGCGACCTCTTCGGTTTTATCATCCGAGCAGTCAATAACCAGAATTACCTCCATCTTTTCATCAGGATATGTGCAGGAGGAGATGCTTCGGATTTTTCTCGCGATGTTTCTTTCTTCATTGTATGCACAGATTACTATGGAAATATCTGGAAGAGATTTCTGTAAATCCAAGTTCAGATGCGTCGGTTTTTTTCCGAAGGTCACACCGAATAAATATGCTATGTAGGGGATGATAGCTAGGACCACGAGCCCCGCTCCGATTGAAAGAAGATATAGAAACATTCTCTACTAACTATTTCGTTGATTCTCTACTTAGAGATATTGATGATTTTTAGTTTAGTTTCCAATTATTTTATCACTTTAGGCGCCCAGATAATATAATCTAAAATCGACGCGTGATAGACTATGGATTTTAAGAGTTTTTGGAACGATAAACGATATCGTTATGGAATTATCGGGCTCGCAGTCCTAATGTGCACCTTGATTGCCTTTTTGATACGAATGATTCCTATGGCAACGCTTGCCGGCACTGGTGATATGATAGCTGGGCCTGATGCGTGGTACAATCTTCGATTGGTTGAAGTGGCACTAGCAAACAACTTTGGCTACATCTTCTTTGAACCGATGACATTATACCCAACCGGCCAGACGATCGTTTGGGGTCCGCTCTTTACGTACATCGCCGCGTTCTTTGCACTCATCACCGGAGCAGTAACACGTGTGGATATTGTTACCGTTGTTTCATGGGCCCCTGCTGTTCTTGGAGCATTGATGGTCCCGGTAATGTTTTTCCTCGGAAAAAGGATCGGCGACTGGAAAACTGGTATAATTTCTGCGCTTTTTATCGCAGTGATCGGGGGACAGTATCTTTCACGTTCACTTTATGGGCATTTTGATCACCATATAGCGGAAACGTTCTTCTCTTGTCTGTTCTGTCTTTGCTACGTACTTGCATTGTATGCACTTAACGATCATAAGATCGAGTTCAAACAATTTTCGACCTGGAAATTGCCCCTGCTCTATGGTGTCATTTGCGGGATCACCTATTTCTTAGGGCTCCTCACGATGACTACCATGGTTGTTTTCGGTCTGTTTGTAGCAGTATTTACTCTGATCCAGTTCATTTTGAATCAATACTCAGGTAAACCAACCGAGTACCTCCTCGGCCTTAATGTCATCACCTTTGTCACCGTTGCGCTTGCATTGGTGATATACGGGATACGTGATCTCAGCTTTAATTTTACCGACTACTCATTAGGTCTGTTTCTCGCTCATCTGTTCATTGTCTTTGGCACCGTTGTATTATATTTACTATCACGATTCATAACAAAGCTCAAGAAACCTTGGTATTATTATCTGCTCACGCTGATTGTTTTGCTGGCTGCAGGCTCACTGATTTTAACACTTACACTCCCCGATTTCTTCAACTTGCTTATCGGAAATCTTGCCGGGTTCTTCTCAAACAATGCCACGGCAGCAACGGTTCAAGAGATGTCTTCATGGTCTTTGGCCAGTGCAGTTTCGTCATATAACTGGGGGATCCTTCTTGCAATTGGCGGTTTTATCTATCTCTTCTGGCATATCTGGAAGCATCAAACACCCGCAACCCTGTTTGTTCTTATCTGGTCTCTCTTCATGTTCTTTGCAACCCTTGCACACATACGCTGGGAGTATTATTTTGCCGCAAATGTCGCGTTACTTGCAGCTGTGTTTGTAGGGTGGGCGATCACCTTTGCGGAAAAAGATCTCAGCCTGCTTGTAGCAAACCTTACCGGAGCAAACAAACCAACCGAACTGACAGAGGAAAAACAAACAAACAAATCCAAAGCCAAGAAGCAGCCTGCAGCAAAAAAACCAGATGCGATAAAACTGGGAATATTTACCATTATAATGATCATTACGGTTATTTTTGTAGGTGTTTCTTCTGTATCTGCTGTTGAGTTGAGTACGGCCTCTGCACACGGAGGAAGTACACAAGACTGGGTCGACGCCTGCGAATGGCTCTCTGAAAACACTCCAGATACCGGGGTGGATTATCTCACGATATACGATGGGAACACATTCATCTATCCAAAGCAGTCCTATGGTGTTCTCTCATGGTGGGATTACGGGCATTTTATTACAACAATAGGAAAACGTATTCCAAACAGCAACCCATTCCAAGCGGGAGTTACTGGTGAATACGGTGTTGCGGCCGTCTTAACAAATACGGATGAGTCACAGATCATTCAAAAACTCGATCACCTTGGTACAAAGTACGTAATGACCGATTATCTGATGGCAAACGGTATTTTTGGAGCTATGGCCATATGGAATGATACCACATTACAAACTGCTCCTTACTATTACACTTTCCTTCAACAGGGAACGGACGGAACTTATTCGCAGGTTTCGGCCGTGACACCTGAGCTCTACAACACCCTGACCATCCGATTACAGAACTTTGATGGCTCAATGATGAAGGCGGGCAACGTTTACGCAGTGATCACCGATTCTTCAGCTGGATATGGTGCCCCTGTGATCACGTCCGTCAAGACATATAATAATTCAGACGAAGCATGGTCTGCCGTTGATTCCTATAACACCAATGCGGCCAACGGAAAGCACGCATACGTTATCTCAGCCCCGACCGATTTAACCAATTATAACCTTCCAAGTGTCGATGTCCCTGCACTTCAGCATTTCCGCTTGGTTTACGAATCAACGACGTATGTCGTAGGAGGCTATATTACCGGAGCAAATGAAGGCGGAACAGCATATGTTAAGACCTTTGAATATGTTCCGGGAGCTGTTATCAAAGGCAACGGAATAATTGAAATTGGCGTCATCACCAACAATGGGCGGACCTTTACGTACCGCCAGGAAAGTGTTGACGGACAGTTTGTAGTTCCCTATGCTACTTCAGGTGGTCCGTCAGACGTAAAGACGACCGGACTGTACAAGATTATTGGAACTGGTCAAACCTTTGCTGTCTCAGAAGATGCAGTGCAGAATGGTCTGACCATCAACTAACTTTTTTCCCCACACTTTTATTATAAACCACCCTCCATGTACTACTCATGAGTACGTTCAAAGTTGGAGAGACCGTACGTTATGGAAGGACCGGCACTGTTGGAAAAATCGTAACGTTTATGGAAGAGGATGGAAACATTTTCGCTGAACTTGACAGCACAGGTATGTACTACCGCACAGATCAGCTCACTGTGATCAAAGCTGAGAAAGCTCGTGAGATAAAACCGCGTGACTTTCGATCAGATTTCAAAGAGGAACAGGAAAAAATTCTGGATATGCAGGAAAATGCCTGGAAAAATACTGATCAGAGTTGTGAAGGCGGAGGATAAAATCGGCATCACACACATATATCTGTGTTGAAGTCAACCATATAGGGTTAGAGGAGGTTTTGGTTTCTTTGCATGATCCTACAATACCAAACGTAAATATCGGCGTAGTTGGTCACGTTGACCATGGCAAGACTACATTAGTCAGTCAGTTAACCGGCTCGTGGACAGACCGCCACAGTGAAGAACTGAAGCGCGGGATTTCAATCCGGCTTGGCTATGCCGACGCAACGTTTTATAAATGTCCAAAATGCGGGGGTGCTGATCTCTGTACAAATACAGAGACTTGCTCTACCTGCGGTGAAAAACTTGAAGCAGTCAGATCTGTTTCCTTCGTAGATGCGCCAGGTCATGAAACACTCATGGCCACGATGCTCTCTAGTTCTGCTATCATGGATGGCGCAATGCTTGTTATTGCGGCAAATGAACCGTGTCCGCAGCCACAGACCAAAGAACATCTGATGGCTCTGCAGTTGACCGGTATAAAAAACATCGTCATCGTTCAGAATAAAATCGACGTTGTTCCCCAAAAGAAAGCTCTGGAAAATTATAAACAGATCAAAGCGTTTGTGAAAGGGACTATCGCAGAAAATGCACCTATTATTCCTATATCTGCACAGAAAAAGATAAACTTCGGCGTGCTTCTGGATGCACTGAACACCATCATCCCCGATCTTGAGCGTGAATCCGATGTCGCGCCTCTTATGTTGATCGCACGGTCGTTTGATGTTAATCGTCCGGGCAGTTCATGGCGCGATATCAAAGGTGGTGTTATCGGAGGATCCCTTATTCGTGGTGAATTCCACGAAGGTGATGAGATCGAGATCCGCCCAGGCAGACAGTATATGTCTGAAAATAAAGCGAAGTGGGAGCCGATCACGACCAAAATCACGTCAATGAACAAAGCATCCCACAGGGTTCTGAAGGCAACCCCAGGTGGTCTAACAGCGATCGGCACAAAACTCGACCCATCCATCACCAAAAGTGACACACTTGTTGGTCAGGTTGCCGGTGTTGCTGGATCTCTGCCGCCGGTCTGGGAAAAACTCAGGTTCGATCTAACACTCATGGAAAGAGTCGTTGGATCATCGGCTGAACTAAACATCGAACCGCTCAGACTCAAAGAGCCACTGATGCTTTCAGTGGGAACGGCAGTCACCGTGGGTATTGTTCTTGCGGCAAAGAAAAATCAAGCTGAAGTCATGCTGAAACGTCCGGTCTGTGCCGAACTCGGTTCAAGGATCGCAATCAGCCGTCAGGTTGGGGGCAGATGGCGTTTGATCGGCATGGGTCTTCTGACCGAGTAACGGTCATCTTAGACACCAATGCCCTGATGATGCCTGCTCAGTTCAACGTTGACCTGTTTGAGGGTCTACGTGAACTCCTGGGTGCCTATGACGCGCTCGTACCTATCGAGGTGGTGCACGAACTGCGCGGGCTATATATGGGGAGAGGAAAAG
>DALTVZ010000022.1 GCA_029987315.1 Methanocorpusculum sp. | reverse complement strand
GAGGAGATCCGTCAGCGTGAAAAGAACAAGGCCCTCTCCCGACTCCGCGATGCAGATCCTTATCTGGAATCCGTCATCGAGGATCTAACCAGCGCACTCACGAAAAAACTGCTCGGGGACGCTGCTAAAAGTATCCGGGCGAGCGCAGAATGTACCGACACACAGACCGCAGAAATCCTCCTCAAAGCAATAATTTCAGGTGAAGTATCATGTACCCGCAGATCCGAATGAGAAGACTCAGGCAGAACATCCTTCAGCCGATGTTCAAAGAAACTAGACTTGTAAAAGATGAACTGATCATGCCGCTCTTTTTCGATGCGAACGCAAAGTCCCCGGTTCCGATCGCCTCCATGCCAGGTCAGTTCAGATATCCGCTCTCCTCTGCCGGAAAAGTCGCAGAACAGATGAAGGCAGCCGGTCTTCGTGCCGTCCTGCTCTTTGGGATACCAAAGACCAAGGACACAGAGGCTTCCGGCGCTTTTGCTTCAGACGGCGTCGTTCAGGAGGCGACCAGGAGAATAAAAGCCGCGGTCCCTGATCTTGTCGTCATCGCGGATACCTGCGCATGCGAATACACCTCACATGGACACTGCGGGATCCTTTGCGGAAAAGAGCTTGACAACGATGCCTCGCTTCTTTTGATGGAAAAGATCGCGGTCAGCCAGGCATCCGCCGGGGCAGATATCATCGCCCCTTCCTGTATGCTGGACGGCCAGGTCATGGCGATCCGCGAAGCTTTGGATGAAGCTGGTTTTTCCAACACCCCGATCATGTCCTACTCGACGAAGTTCGCCTCGGCCCTCTACGGACCATTCCGTGAAGCAGCCGACTCAGGATTTTCCTTTGGCGACCGGACCACCTATCAGATGAGCCCGGCAAACCAGAGGGAGGCTGTCCGCGAATCCTATCTGGATGAGATGGAAGGAGCAGACATCCTGATGGTAAAACCAGCGGGATTTTATCTGGATATTCTGCGTGATGTGCGGGAGGCCTCCGATCTGCCGGTCGCGGCATATCAGGTCTCCGGCGAGTATTCGATGATCAAAGCAGCAGGGGCAAATGGCTGGATCGATGAGAAAAAGATCATGATGGAGTCGCTTCTTGCGATCAAACGGGCGGGGGCGGATCTTATCATCACCTACTTTGCAAAGGATGTCGCGGAGATGCTGCCATGAAAAGTGAGGAGTTGTTTGCCGAGGCAAAGAGCATTCTCCCGGGAGGGGTCTCAAGCCCGGTTCGTGCAATAAAACCCTATCCGTTTTATGTGAAATCGGCGAAAGGATCCATTCTCCAGACAGAGGACGGAAAAGAGCTTGTTGACTGCTGCATGGGGTATGGCCCTCTGCTTCTTGGTCATACAAACCCTGTGATCAGAAAGGCGATCGATGCCCAGCTCGATTCAGGCTGGTTGTACGGCACACCGACAAAGCTTGAGATCGATCTTGCGAAGCGGATCATCAACGATCACGGATCGATCGAGATGCTTCGGTTCGTATCAACAGGCCTTGAGGCGACACTTGCCGCGATCCGGGTTGCCCGGGGTTTTACGAAAAAACCCGGGATCGTCAAGATCGAAGGCGGATTCCATGGAGCTCACGACGCAGTTCTCATCGCCGCAGGAAGCGGGGCGACCACGCACGGAACGCCGGACTCACTTGGAGTTCCTGCATCCTTTGCGGCTCACACCCGCCAAGTCCCGTATAACGATCCGGAGGCACTCGAAACACTTTTATCGAAAAACGATGACATTGCCGCGTTTATCATCGAGCCGGTGATGGGAAACATCGGCCCGATCCTTCCTGACGAGGGATATCTTTCTGCGGTCCGTGAGATCACCAAAGCCCACGATGTTCTGCTGATCTTCGATGAGGTCATCACCGGATATCGGCTCGGTATCGGCGGAGCACAGAAAAAATACGGTGTCAGACCTGATCTCACCACACTTGGAAAGATCACCGGAGGAGGTCTCCCGATCGGTGTGTTTGGCGGCAGACGGGACATCATGGAACTTGTTTCTCCCTCAGGCGGCGTCTACAATGCCGGGACCTTCAACGGAAATCCGCTTTCCATGGCAGCGGGAATTGCGACAAACACCTATCTCCATGAGAACGTTGGTCTCTATGCAAAGCTCGACGAAAAAACCCGGGGGATCGAGGAGTCGCTCCCGAAAAATGCTACCGGATCGTTTGTGAGACTCGGTTCACTCTTCAAGTACTTCTTCAGAAGCACTGCTCCGAAAAATTATCTTGAGGCAAAGGAGGCGGACACTGCCAAATTCCGCGTCTTCTTCGAGCAGGCGCTAAAGAACGGTGTGTTCATCCCGCCGTCACAATTTGAAACGAACTTCATCTCGACCACCCACGACTCCTCCTCGATGGAAAAAATCATCTCGGTGTATCAGCATGTCTAAAATACGGATCGGAACGCGGGGCAGTAAACTTGCCCTGGCACAAACGAATAAGGTCATCGATCTTCTTGCAAAGAATGGGATAGAAGCAGAATATACCATCATCAAAACGACCGGTGACAAGATCACTCACTGCGGACTT
>DALTVZ010000142.1 GCA_029987315.1 Methanocorpusculum sp. | reverse complement strand
TCCGATCTTGTTATGGAGATCATGGATCATGCGCCGGTGAAACGGTTCATGCTCCAGACAAACGGAACACTCCTTGCAAAGCTTCCAAAGACGTACACAAATCGTTTTGAGACGATCCTTATTTCCATCGATGGTGACAAGACTTTGACCGACCGACACCGAGGGGAGGGGATGTATGATCTTGTACGTTCTACCGCTGATCTTATCCGTTCCAATGGATATTCGGGTGAACTTATTGCCCGTATGACAGCAGCAGAGGATACGGATATTTTTGCATCGGTGATGCATCTTACAGAACATTTCAGCTCGATCCACTGGCAGATGGACGCGGATTTCACCGGGGATTTTTCCCGACGAAAGTTTTCGACGTGGAGTGAAGAATACAATACCGGCATCCGCCGGCTGGTTTTTGAGTGGGTTTCCCGTATCGAGAGTACCGGCATCGTTCCAAAATGGTATCCATTTCTTTCGACGACTGAGGATCTTCTGCTTGGCCGCTCTTCCAAACTCAGATGCGGCTCGGGTTACGTGAATTATAGCATTATGACCAACGGTCGGATAGCCCCCTGCCCGATCATGGTCGGGATGGCTGATTATTATGCGGGTGATATTCGTAACGCCGATCCTCTCTCCCTTCCCGAGATCCCAGTTCAAGAACCTTGTCTCTCCTGCGATATATACGGATTTTGTGGAGGGAGGTGCCTGTACTCAAACATCGTCAGACCGTGGTGTGATGAATACCAACTCGTCTGCGGCACAGTTAGAAACCTGCATGACGCCCTTGTCGATAATCTCCCCCGCATCAGGTCGATGCTGGATGAAGGCCGGCTCACGATGAATGCGTTTTCCCACACCAGATACAATGGCTGCGAGATAATACCCTGATACTATGGAACCCTTTTTACTGTGTATTTTGATCGGGACAGGTCTTATAGCTGGGTTCATGTCCGGGCTCCTCGGCGTAGGCGGCGGATTTTTATTTGCGCCGGCAATGTTTTTTGTTCTCCGACAATCAGGCGTTCCCAGTCACATCGCGATTTTGGTCGCATTTGGGACCAGTCTTGCGGCCGCTTTACCGACCGTACTGACAAGCGCTCTTGGTCACACGAAAAAAAAGAACCTTGTCTGGCGGGACGCTATCATCATGGGGATGTGCGGAATGGCGACGGGTTTTATTGGCGGAACGGTCGCCACGTATCTCCCGGCTCGGGTCCTCACCATTCTTTTTGGCGTGATGTTGATTATTGGCGCGATCCGATTGGTCACATGCCTTCCCTCTGGAACGGGTGATAGGATGCCGGCCGTACTTGCCGGGGGTATTGGGGGAACTTCAGGATTTTTGTCTGGACTTCTTGGTATCGGCGGAGGCACTGTCCTTGTGCCGCTGATGGTACTTCTTGGCAAATTCACCATGAAAAAAGCGGCCGCGACCTCCTCTGCGACAATAATTTTCATCACCATCGGAGGGATCCTTTCGTATATCACAAATGGATTTTCTGCCGGGGTCGATCTGTCAGCCTACGGATTTTATCTTGTTGGCTATATCGACATCATGATGTTGGCGATCCTCGTTATCACAGCGATTCCCATGGTGATTTTGGCGGTTAGAGTCTCGTGTCGTGTTTCAGATGTATGGCTTCGTCGGATATTTTTCCTGATGATGGTGATTATCGCCGTCCAGATGCTGATCTCCGGATAAAAAAAGGATGATGATTTTGGCTTACTTGGACAAACTGCTGACGAACGCGTCGATCAGCTCATCCTCGTTTTTATCTTTCTTTCTGATATCTAGGACGGACAGATAACCGTCTCGCTGTTTTAGACTCGAGCCCCCAGATGAAACGATCAGATGCACTTTATCTTTTGGAAGTTCTTTTAGAAGGGTTCGGATCGCCGGGGTGATTTTCCCGGCCCACATTGGTGTCACCACGATGTATTCATCTGGTTTTCCTATCTCACCAAGGATCTGGATGGTCACATCCTTGTTATTTAAGGCGTGATGTACTGCCCGAATATAACCTAGAGCCCCGTCCCAATCCATGTTGTCGGTCACCTCTAGAGGTTTAACGGAGAGTTTTTTCGCGATTTTTCCAGCGATACATCTGCTAGTTCCAGTTCGCGAAAAGTAAATTACTGCGTATGACATAATTTTTTCCTCCGGTATTATTACTACCTAGATACTCTCAAGTACACTTAAAGCTACTTATCGAAGGCAGTTATGATTATTTTGGCGCTGATCTTTTCGATTTTCTTGATCTCGACCATCTCATGCGAAGGATGTTCAGCGTCACCAAAACGATGATCAGCACAAATTTAGCCCAGATCGGAACCGGCGCAATAATTGCGATCAACAGCAGAAAGCAGCCTAAAAGGGCGTGTGCCAGCAGATTTTTCCAGTCGGTCAGATAGGCTGCAATACCTTTTCCGGCTTTTTTTGCGATAGGTGTTGGGTCTGTCATATTATTTAGGATATATTCATTCTGAAAATTAGTAAAAAAAAGTTATTCCTCTGTTGCCTTCTCTTCTTTGATGAAGAAACAGAGGATCAAAACCACCAACGCAAGGATCACCGAGACCAAAAATGCCAAGTCAAATCCAAGAGAGAGGATCGAAGCGGTGATGTCGGCGGGCGGCATTTCTGTGATCCCTGAATTTTCCACTATCGTGATGATCCCTATAATGACGATCAGGTTGTAGACCGCTACACCTATTGTCATAGGGCCAAACCGCTCTAACCCGGTTAGACCTGAGACCATACCCTGCTTGGATGGAGGGGCAGCTCCCATGATAAGCGTGGTAAGGGGAGTGATCGTTACACCTAGGCCAAGACCGATCACTGAAAGTGCGGTAAGGATAACGCCTAAACCCGATACTGGGCTGAGGCTGGAAAGAAGGAGGTAGCCTATCCCGATCATCAAAACCCCTGTCATCACCATATATTTTATTTTCCCGACCAGTTTTGCATAAACAAATCCAGACAGGACGCCCGTGAGCATCATGCCGACCGAAAGGGTCGAGAGAATCAAACCCGCTTCTGAAACCGAGAAGCCGTGCACATATTCAAGGCAGAATGGAAGCATGTAGCTTGCTCCGGCAAAGGTGAAGAACAACACTGAATAGATTATGTTTAGTATAACAAATGATCTGCTTCTAAACATTGTAAGATCGATCAGCGGGTTGTCGTAGCGCAGTTCCCGGCGAATGAAAGCGGCGATACATATTACGGCAAGCAGGGTCGAGACGATGATAGGAGGCGATGTCCATCCCATGGCAAATCCTTCTGTGATAGTTAAGAGAAGTGCTGCAAGTCCAACAAATATCAGGACAGCACCCTGGGTATCGAATTTTTTGCGGGGGCATGAATCTGCGATGGTTTTTGGGATGACGATCAAACCGAGAATAACTGCGATGATACCTATTGGCACGTTGATGTAGAAGATCCAGTTCCATGATAGATATTCAGTAAGGATACCTCCAAGGGTAGGACCTAAAGCCATACCCACCGCGGCAAATACCATTACCATGGACAGTCCTTTTGCCCGCCTGTCTCCCGGCATGAATCGGGAGAGCATGGCTGGGGCAACGACCATCATCATTACACCGCCAATTGCCTGTACGACCCGGGAAACCAGCAGGATCACAAATGAGCCAAAATACTCTGGCAAAAAACCACAAGCAAAGGACCCGATGACAAATATGCCAAATCCCGCCAGGAAAATCTTTTTTAGGCCGATGGTGTCGGTGAGTTTGCCGACGATCAGTAATAAACCGGCCATGACGAGGAGATATATGGTGCTGACCCATGCGACAGAGGATGTGCTGAGACCGAACTGTTCTGCAATGCTTGGGAGAGCGATATTTACGATGGTTCCATCTAAAGATGACATGAATGTAGCAAGGGAGGCCACGATAATGATGAGTATCAGGCTTTTCCCAGTCGGGAGTGTATCTTTCATAAATAGTAAAGGGGTTATTGCCATTATAAATGCATCAGGTGAGCCTTATCCAAAGTCATTATTAGGAAGTCATGCATATTTGTGTGCATGAGCGACGATATTGTTGAGGCAAAGAAAAATGCAGGATACCGAGCTGCAGATATGGTTAAAAATGGAATGATCGTGGGTCTTGGAACCGGCTCAACGGTCTTTTTCGCGATGGAACGCCTTGGAGAGCGGATCAGGTCTGAAGGCCTAAAAATATTTGGCGTTCCCACCTCTCATCAGACCGCGATGCGTGCCGAGGAGTATGGAATCCCTCTAACGACTCTCTCTCTTCACCCGGTTTTGGATCTTGCCATTGATGGTGCGGATCAGGTGACCCCTTCCAAGCAGATGATCAAAGGACGAGGCGCTGCCCACCTTAGAGAAAAAATCGTGGCCGATGCTGCGAAAAAATTTGTGGTGGTCATCGATCAGGCAAAAGAGGTGACCGATCTGGATGCCGCCGTTCCGATCGAGGTACTTCCGTTTGCGTATGGAAGTGTCTGTAAAAGGCTCATGGAGCTTGGAGGAACTCCTGTCATGCGAAACGGTGTAAAAAAAGATGGTCCGGTCATTTCAGATAATGGGAATTATATCTTCGACTGTGCTTTTGGCAAAGTGAATGATCCTTCAGCTCTTGAATCGCAGATCAATGCGATCCCTGGTGTTCTGGAGAACGGCATCTTTGCAAAGATGACAGAAAAGACCATTGTCATCGTTGGCAATAAATCCTGAAACTTTTTCAAATATTTTTTTTAGCAACGGGATTTTTCTTCTCTAAGAAAAACTAAAACCACGTATCGAGCGTGGCCTGCCCCTTTTTTGCGCCGAGACGTTCGAGTCCTGCCTCGACTCTCTCTTTTGAAAACCCGTGCTCCCCGCACAAAAGATCGATGACCCGTTCTGGATCTGGTGATCGTGTTTCGATTTTATAGGATCTCTCCACCGGCGGGTCTAGGAAGTATTTGATCAGCTCATCCGGCTCAGCCGCATTTTCCGACTCGCCGATCCGTTCATAGAACTTTCCTTCCGTTACGATCTTAATCGCGGTCTTTGGCCCGACGCCCGAAACTCCACTGTTATAATCTGTTCCGATCAGGAGTGCTATTTGTATCAGCTCCTCCTGCGTTATTTTCAGTCCAGAAAGAACCGCTTCCAATCTCAGTCTCTCCGGATACACTGAGAAAACCTTTCCGCGTATCCTCTTCTTTCCTGATATCGTGATGTTTCTGATCAGATCCGGGGTTCCAAACAGCAGTGAATCGTAGTCCTGTGAAACCGCATACGTGACATCCCCGTTCTTTGCCATATACGAAGACTGAGCCTCTCCTTCCTCCGGTGCCTGGATCCAGGCTATCCCAAGAGCGGAGAGGAGCTCCTTTGATGAATCAACAATGAAGGCATCGACCTTGGAGGATGCCATCGCATATTTTCTGGCGCTTTCCTCATCTCCTTCCTTCAATGCCTTTTCCCAAGATTTTGTAGCATTTTTCCGGATCTCCCTGCGCTCATCCAATGTTGCTGCCTTAAAAACCGGGGGTTTCCCGTCAAAAACGTATATGGGGGTGATATTTTTCTCGATCAGGTTCGCATTTCGAAACAGCAACCCGCTCAGGTGTGAAGTGTTTCGCCCCTGACTGTCCATCAGCGGCGCGCCGTCTGCCTGCCTTATTCCTGAAAGGAACTGGTACAGTGCATTGAATGCGTCGATTGCCGCTACTCCGCCAAGCCCCTCCCATCCGGGCGATTCTTTATACTCCGCAAGAAGCGGCCGGAGGGCAACACCCATCTAACGGTACATCCGCATCTTGATACTTTCGACCGCCTCTATGACCGTCTGTGAGGTGAGGTCCTGCTTTGCGATCAATTGTCTGCCGAGATCCTCCAGATTGCTTCTAAGCATGCGCTCACGCTGGATCGCTTGTTCCTCAAGTCTTCGAAGACGGACAAGAACCTGTAGAATAAGCCCGCCAAATGCAAGAATAAGCAGCAGAATCCCAATAGAAATAATGGCATCCTGCCATAATCTGCTGACAACCACAATAGCAGATACTGCCATCAGAAGGATAAGAAGTATCTCCGGAATGATGTCGCGAACATTCATAGTTTAACTAAGGTGAGGGTTAATATTAACTTAACTATATATGAGTGAATATAATCTGCGTTCAGCGGCATCATATGTCGGCCTTATTATGATGATGGCAGTGACCAGTATTCTTGCCGTCCTTCTCATAGGTCCGGTTATGGCAGCAGGTCTTGGTGCTTTTGAGGATCCAGGATCTGTTTTAAACGCATTCCTATTCATTTTTGCCATGCTTGTGGTCACGGCATTTCTGCTGATCCTTATCAAATGGAAAGCACAACAGGTGATCAGCATCATCATCGGTTTCTCGCTGGCAGCGGTGATCTATTATGTGGTTATGGCTCTTCTTCTTCAGCTCGGTCTTGGCTTCTGGGCAGATGTGATAGGCGTTATCTGCGCGGTCGGGATCATAGCCCTGCTCTGGTTCTATCCTGAGTGGTATGTGATCAATGCAGCAGGCATCATTGTTGCCTCGGGTTGTGCAGCCATCTTTGGTGTATCGCTCTCGATTTTCCCGGTCTTGATCCTTCTCGTTCTTCTGATGATCTATGATTTTATAGCAGTGAAGCGGTCAAAACATATGCTTACCCTCGCAGATGGCGTGCTTCGTCAGAAGATGCCGATCATGTTTCTCGTTCCAAAGACGAAGGGCTACTCATATCGCAGGAGCGGCTTTTCCATTCGCGATGAAAAAGGTGAGCGCGGCGCGTACATGATCGGCATGGGGGATGTAATCATGCCGGCGATTCTTGTGGTCTCTGCTCAGGTCTTTGCAGGAGGGGTCGGCATTTTCTCAGTTTTTGGTCTGTACCTTCCGGCATTTGGTGCTCTAATCGGCGGGATCATTGGTTTATTGATCCTAATGGTGCCGGTAAACACCGGAAAACCCCAACCTGGCCTGCCGCTGATCAACGGGTGTGCGATTCTAGGTTTCTTAATCTGCTGTCTGATAATCGGCTCATGGGGCTGGCTTATCCTCTAGAAATCTTTTTATATGAATTTATGTAATAGAATAGGGCACACTAGCATCGATAGTGTAGTGGTTATCACTAGGCGTTGCCAACGCCTAAACTCGGGTTCGAGTCCCGGTCGATGCATTTTATTTTTTTGAAATATCTGATTTGTAGTTTTTTGTTTGATTGTAGTTTCTCTATTGGAATAATTCTCAACCAAATCAACGACAGAAAAAATCGAATGGTATTTTATTATTGAGTTTTTAAATAATTGTTCAGTGCGATGAGTGTACCTTCAAGTGATCCGTCCCCGATCACGACTGGCGTGACGCCACCGTCCTGCATGCGTTTTGCCGTGATATCCCCTATTGCGATTGGAAGGATCCCGGCAAGATCAGGCAAAACGGCCTGGGAGAAGGAGTTTGCACTGGTGAAAAGAACTATGTCCGACCCTTCCAGATCAAGGAACTCTCCTGTTGGAATAAGTCCGTAGCACCGGTACTCATACACCATTCCCCCGGCTTTTTCGATCGCATCTATCAGATCTGGGTTTGGAACATCGGCCCGGGGTATCCCTATACGTTTTCCATCGATCCAGTCCCCGAGATATGGCACGAAGTCCCGTGAATAAAATGTCGTCAGGGTCTCTGCAGCTATACCGAGATCATGGAGGATCTTTGCGGTCTGCGGCCCGATCGCGATCACCCGGCATCGTTTCGTGATCTCTCGGTCAAGCATGATGCCGATATGTTTTGCCGGATACGCACTCGTGAAAAATATTGCATCGAAATCTCCGTCATTTGCTGCGAGGACAAAGGTCTGGACAAGACTTGCCCGTAGTTCAGCCCGGAGTGGTGAAACGATTTTGGCTGAATGGCCGTATCGTTCGCATAATGCTTGATCTGTCTTACCTTTTTCAGCAAGACGGGTTATTGCAATCTGCATAGCTATACCATTGTCCTTTCTTGATAAAAAGTATCTTCGTTTGATCTGGGAGATAATCATATCCTTATAGCATGAACTGCATAAGAGTATTCTATGAAAATGTTCTGGTCAGGCTCGCTCCCGACCCCTTCTGTTCGGACCGTAGAGGATATGGAGAATGTGTTTGCCGTTCGGCCGTCAAATCGTGATCCACAAACCCCGCTGTATTATATGTACCGGGATCTCTATCAGACCCACGGGGATCACACGTGGCTCGAACGTCATCATCTCAGATATGATATCACCCGGATCCCACCTGGGCTCATAAATGGGGAATATACAAAAACCAAAGGACATTATCATCCGGAAAACGCTGCTGGTGTCCCATATCCTGAGGTCTATGAGGTTCTATCAGGATTCGCTTATTATCTTTTACAAAAAAGCGACCACACAGACGTTATCCTTGTCCCGGCTCACACAGGTGATACTGTTCTCATCCCCCCAGGATATGGTCACGTTACCATCAACCCCGGGCGCGAAGAACTGATTATGGCCAACTTGGTATCAACTGACTTCTCAAGCGAATATGGAGAGATCAATGAGATGCATGGAGCCGCCTACTTCTATATGAAAAAAGAAGGCTGGGTCCCAAATCCCCATTACGGCGAACGGATCCCCATGCATGTGATCCTCCCCCTTCCTCTTCCGGATCTGGGCCTCGTTCAAGGCCGCGGTCTCTATGGAATGATCGGCACCAATGACACTCTTAATGTGATGAATAGGCCGGAGGATTACATGGATATAATCGGCCGGTTCTGCGCAGATAAAAAACGTATGTGATGGTCAGAAGGGTATGAGCTTGAGCGCTGTTGGTCTCCGCACGATCCCTTCAAACTTACGTGCTGCAACATACTTCAGCCCTTTTGCAAAGGCCTGATCAACGAACCTCTGATCTACGGATGCATCCACAATAATGCCGGCTGCATTGCCATTCAGTTTTGGCAGGGCTGCTTTGAGCTCCTGAAGTGAGTAGTCTCCGACGAGCCCTGCATCTTCAGTGAGGACCCTGCTCCGGCCGGTGTTTTTCATATATTCGGTATGTTCCTGAATGGTAGTCGGATTTTCCGGTTTCTTGACTGGGGTAGGTTCAGGTTGCGGTGCAGGTTCGATTTCCGTTTTTTCTATTTTTATTGGTGTTGGTTCTGCGGGTGCCCGCTCCGGTTCAACCGGAGTTGCATTTTTTTCCGCCTCTATTACTTCGGGTCTAGCCTGCCGTTCTTCAAGGCTACTCTCTATTTCGAAGACCAGATCAGAGATCGGTTCGTCCTTCTCGATGTGTTCCCTCAGTACTGATGCAGGGACTTTGTTTCGAAGCGATTTGACGATCTCCTTACGGCTCATGTCCTCGACACTTCTTCTGCGGGGGGAGAACGCTATGAAGTCGATATCGGCGACTTGGAGAAGTTCCCGCAAAATAAGATCGCCCCCTCTGTCCCCGTCCACGAACACGGTGGTGTTTTTCTTGTAGGAAAGCTCTATCACGGTATCCGGAACTTTTGTTCCCTCAACTGCTACGGTATTATTGATGCCGCATTTCAAAAGGTTCAGCACATCAGCCCTTCCCTCTACAACAATGATGTTGTCGGACTCCATAACTGCGGGTCCAGCAGGGAGTCTTTCCGGTCCGACCGTTGTTATCTTTTCGACCCTGCTCGCCTGTCTGACCTCGGCAAGGATGTCATACGTGGATATCCCTATTTCGTCAAAAGATTCGAGGAGCAGCTCCTTTGCCCTTTCAACGATCTGCCGGCGTTTGATCGCTCGGAGATCCTCGATGTTTTCGATTTTGGCTACAGCTAAGCAGGGGCCAATACGGTCAATCGTCTCGAAAGCTGCGCCTAAGATCGCGGTTTCTGCTCGATCGAGAGATGAGGCAATGAAGCATTCGCCTGATGTTTTCCCGTGTTTGCTGGTGATCTGGACATCGATCCGGCCAATACGTCCACTCCTTTGAAGATCTCGGAGGTCAAGCTCCTCGCCAAGGAGCCCCTCGGTCTGGCCGAATATGGCTCCGACTACGTCGGTTTTTTCGACCACCCCCTCTGCTTCGATGTGGATATGAATGAGATATTTGATACTGTCAATTGAATACATGTAAAACCTCCATGGATGTATGAATGAATGTAATGGAAATCCATAGATAAGTGATATATTTATTTTTATACTACTTAAGGAACATGTTGAAAAAATTTATTCGATCTTTTTTATGGAACGCGAAATGACCTTTCCGTCCTCTTTTTTGATGATATCGATTCGAAGCAGGAAGCCTGGTTGGATCATACCGTCCTCAAGATCAAAAACGCCGGAATTTCCTGGTTCCCATTCGTATCCTATTGGTCCGCTACCTGAGATGGTCTTTACTCCGAAATGTTGTGTTGGAATAAATTCATCCACCTTAAGTGTTTTTATGACGACAAGTTGTTTTGTATCATCGATATACACTTCAGCTGAGTAATCGGAATTCCAAAGTGGTTTTGTCCCAATGTTTCTAAGTTTCACTTTACTGGCAAAGGTCAGTTTTTTGTCATTATAGTGATCAACTGACTCGATTGCAAGAATTTCAGGGGGATTTACAGGTGATAGTCCCGACGAAGAGGAGAAAAATGCCATGCAAAAGGCGGCAAGAATAAGACACAGAATAATTGTTAAAACAATAAGAAGCACAACAGCAACAACAGGCGAGACACCGTCATTGTTTTTTTGAGGCGATATTCGATACATAACTGAAAAGGTATATGTCCCCTGCCATTAACCGAGCCCGTTCATCGTATGCTGTTGCATGTTCTCGCGGTTCTTTGACCTGGCAGGAGGCGCCTGTGGCATGTTATGTTGTCCCGGAACTCATTTCACGCGATCGCGTATAGATCGTACGGGGG
>DALTVZ010000141.1 GCA_029987315.1 Methanocorpusculum sp. | reverse complement strand
TCATTAAGGTAATTTAGCCCGTTAGTGTAGTGGTCAATCATGGGAGACTCTGGATTTCCCGACAGCAGTTCGAATCTGCTACGGGCTACTTGTTTTTTTCTGATTTTTAGTTCTTCTTCAAAAAAAATCTTTGACTAAAAATATCTATGTTCAGGTTCTATTCTATTACATGAAACTTATTCGTGCGCCAAACCTTGCTCGTGCTCATGAACTTATTATCCGCTATATTCTTGAGAAGGGTACGCTTTTGACGACCGAGAACGGAGAAGAAACTGTAGAAACTGATGAGGTTTGTCTCTTTGTGGAGACGCCGCTTGCTTCGCCGATGGTCTCCCCCTCTTCCAGATTCAGGGAGGCATTTCTTCAAGAATATGCAAAAAATCTTATCTGTGGTTCGGATTCAGTGTTTGAATATGATTATCACGGACGGCTTTTTGACTGGGGTTGTGGTCTTTCACTGAATGGTGAGATCCATCAGGATCAGATCCAGTACATCATCGATAAACTGCGTGAAAGTCCTGTATCTCGCCGCGCTGTTGCGGTGACTTGGTGTCCTCCGGTCGATGCAAAACTTGCGGACTGTCCTTGTCTTCAGCTTGTCCAGTGCGTGGTCAGAAACGGAAAACTGAATATGAAGATCGTTTTCCGGAGTAATGACATGCTCTCTGCCGCCGGATCAAACATGTATGCTCTCGCAAAACTCCAAGAATTTATCGCAGAAAAAATCGGCGTTCCGATTGGGACATACACGCACATATCCCTCGTACCGCATGTATATTACAAGAGGGATGCGGCGGACATTCCGCCGTTCTGCAAAAAGGGGGCTGAGTTCACGCCATGCATTGAGGTTTGCCGTGTCTGCGGCGGATGCCCAAAAGCAAAACGATAATTAATTGATCATTCGCCTAGGATACTCGTAAATCCGTCTCTTGGTCCGACGATCAGATGATCCAGAAGTTTGATCCCGAGAAGCTCTCCGGCGGCCTGCATATCCTTCGTGATTTTCAGGTCCTGCCGGCTAGGCTGAAGATTACCGGACGGGTGATTGTGGACCAATATCATTGCAGCTGCTCGATCTTCTATTGCTCCGGCGAAAACCTCCCGCGGGTGGATCTGTGACTCATTCAGTAGTCCTTTTGTGATCAGCCTGACCTTCAACACTTCATGGGCCCCGGACAACGTCACTGCTATGACATTTTCCTGGGTATCATATCTGTACTGGTGAACAAACGGCAGCACCTCCTCGGCTTTGCGTATGACTGCAAATCGGTTTGCCGGCGGCGGAAACCTGCGAGCAAGTTCGAGAGCAGCTAATATCTGACACGCTTTTGCTTCACCCATACCGTTCACCTCACAGAGATCGTGAATTTGCGTCTCGTAGGTCCTGACCATCAGAATTTTTGCTACTTTTTTTCCTATCTGAACCGCATCACAACCCGGAATCCCTCTCCCGATTATCGCTGCGATCAGTTCATCCAGTTCCAGACTGCCGGGACCTTTTCCTATCAGTTTTTCCCGGGGTTTATCAATGTCTGCGGTATTCTTTAGACTCATAGGTAATTCTTTTTTGGAAAAGAGAGTACATAGATGTTTCGCATAAATGTTCCTCTTCCAAATGTTTATGTCACTCTCCGGGCAATATTAATGTATGAACACTCAAGAATGTATTTTCGCGGCCTTTTCCGGTGAATCCCAGGCAAACCGTATGTATAAATCTTACGCCGACGCAGCCGCCGACGAAGGATATGATCATGTAGCAAAACTCTTCCGTGCCACTTCTGCAGCAGAGGAGATCCACGCACGCCGCCTTCTCCGCATTGGCGGGTATATTGGAAGCACGGTTACAAATCTTGAGGCCGGTCGCGAAGGTGAACTCCATGAGACCAATGAAATGTATCCCAAGTTTGTCGCCATCGCAGAAAAGGAAGACAGACAGGATGCAGTTATCACGTTCACTCACGCAATGAAGGCCGAAGCGATGCACGCTGAACTCTACAGAAAGGCACTTGAGGCAGTTAAAGCAGGGAAAGACTTCGATGTAAAAACCATTTACCTCTGCCCTGTCTGCGGGAACGTTGAACTCAATAAGACCTCGGAGCTCTGCCCCATCTGCGGTATCCCAGGGGCTTCATTCAAAGTAGTTGAGTGAACCCGTCCAACTCTTTTTTTTAACCTCGAATATATTGTCCTTTGCAGTATTTTTCAGACTCATTATGCAATTTTTTAGAAAATATACAGATATATACGTTTCTAAAAAGTTCCCTCTCCATTATCTTTATCAAATCCCTGCACATAGTAAAATGTTATGAACACAGAAGACTGTATTGCCGGTGCGTTTTCCGGTGAATCCCGTGTAAACCGCAAGTATAATTCCTACGCTAAAGCAGCAACCGACGAAGGATACGATCACATTGCAAGACTCTTCCGTGCAACCTCTGCGGCGGAAGAGATCCACGCACACCGCCTTCTCCGTGTCGGCGGATACATTGGTAGCACGGTCGCAAATCTTGAGGCTAGCATAGAAGCTGAACTCCGTGCAATCAATGAGAGTTATCCCAAGTTTGTCACGATTGCAGAAAAAGAGGATAGGCAGGATGCAGTTATCACATTCACTCATGCTATGAAAGCAGAGACAGTGCATGCAGAACTTTATAAACTGGCGCTTGAAACGGCCAAAGCAGGTAAGGACTTCGAGGTAAAAACCATCTATCTCTGCCCTGTCTGCGGAAACATTGTGATCAACAAAACTCCAGAGCACTGTCCGATCTGCGACACTCCGGGAGAATTATTCAAAGTAGTTGAGTAAGCCAAGGTTTACTTCTTTTTTATAACCCAGAATTTATTATCCTTTGCCGCCTCTATTCTTACAATGAATTTTCCACAGTATACAAGGGATCATTTCAGCCTGATACTTGTCGCTCTGATATTCCTAGCGATCCTTTCTGTATCGTGGAATTATATTTTCCTATTTATTATCGCACTATCCATAGCAGTGGTGACCCTGCCGCTACACCGAAAGATGATTCGAAAGATCCCGGCCCCCGTCTCTGCAGGAATACTAACGACGCTTGTTCTTACGGTCATCATAGGTATCTGTGTGGTGATAATTGTGGTCGTAAGCTCTGATTTTGAGTATTTCATGTCGCTGTTTCAGACGATCATGAACACTGTGACAAATATGCTCCATCTAACAGATGGCAGTGAGTTTTCCATCAAGATCATCGAGCAGGTAAAAACCTTCCTTCTTACGTTGTTTCCCAGTTTTGCCTTAAGTGCTGCACAGATGATCCCTGCCGTCATCATCGATGTGATCTTGTTCTATGCTCTGGTCTATCTTTCGATCATCTTTGGAGATAGGGTATGGGCTGATGTCAATAGTATCATTCCTGCCGGCTCGGTGGGAAATGTTACATTGATGGCAAAACAGACGAAGGATATATTGTTTTCCATATACATAGTTCATGTTTTCATCGCCATTCTGACCTTTTTTTTAGCGTATGCGTTTTTCTTACTGCTGGGATACGGCCACGAGCTATTCTTTTCCACGATGTGTGCTTTGTTTGCCCTCATCCCTGTTCTCGGTCCATTGATGGTGATCATCTTTGTTGGGGTCTATGCCTTGTGCCTTGGAGATCTCCGGGGAGTTATATTGATCGCTACCGTCGGTTACTTCCTGACCTGTGTCCTGACCGATCTTATCATCCGCCCAAAACTCACCGGAAAACGCGTGAAGATCCGGCCTATGCTGATGTTTGTTGGGTTCTTCGGCGGAGCTATGGCAATGGGTCTTCTCGGGTTTATTCTTGGTCCGGTCCTCCTGATCCTTGGGATAACTGCGTATGAGATATTCATCAAAGAGGGCCGAAACAAAAAAGAGAAGGAGCTCATGTATGAAGAAATCAAAATTTGATGCAAAGCAATATGCTCTCCTCCAAAGCTGTTCTAAAGCGGAGGATTTCAAGCCTTGGAATGAATGGTATACCGCTCACCTGAAAGAAACGATGTACCTGAGAAGCAGTGATGCATACGGCGCCCATCTTCAAGGAGGGGATTTTGCATACTGGTTTTTAGAGGGCGTGGATCTCAGGTTTGCTAATCTAAAAAATGCTGACCTCTCCTATTCATACCTTAAATCCGCCGACCTCTCCAACGCAGATCTTGCCGGCGCCAATCTCTGGCGTGCTTATCTTTCCGGGGCTCTTCTCGACGGCGCAAATCCGGATGCTGCTGTGTACGACGCAGCTGGAAAAATCAAATGTGATCCTGATCAGGTTGCCCTTTTGAAATCCGGGGTTTCTGTCTGGAATGAGTGGTATGCGGATGAGATCTCCAAGAAGCCAAGTGACACACGGGTTTATGGGGCATATCTGGAGGAGGCATCATTTATGGGACTGGATCTTTCTGGCGTGAATCTCTCGTACGCTCATTTGGAAGGTTCTGATCTTAGAAATGTCAATTTTACGGGTGCTGACCTAACTCATGCGCACCTAGAAGGTGCTGATCTGTGGAAAGCCGATCTTACAGGCGCTGATCTCCGATTTGCTGAGTTAGGAAGCGCAAATCTTGCCGGAACAAAGAAGGTCAACACCCTCTTTTGAACAGACCGGCGAAATCATATATAGCTTTGAGAACGGATAGTGTACTATTATGGTAATGAATTTTAGCGAAAACATCCAGAACTCCATGGAGTATGCAAATCATGCATTCAAATCCTTTGGCAGTTGGTTTGTTTTGATTTTTCTGTACGCAGTGATGTTTGCCGGAACTGTTCTGCTTATCGTCGGAACGATTTTTATGCTGACAACACTGTTCGCCGTGTTGACTCCTGAAATGTCATCGATGATCGATCCCGCCATGATGATGAACGGACCTATGATGGATGATCCTGCTCTGGGCATGCTTGCAGGGCTATCTGTCGTCTTTTCCATACTTGGAACCATTGTGACCATTATCACCGGGATCTTTATCTACGGTGTTACGATGCGTGTCTTCCGCGGTGGAGAGCTTGTAATGAACAACTGGGGTAAGATGTTTGTCGAGGGTCTTCTTGGAATGCTTATCCTCTTCATCTACATGATCCCCTATACGATCCTTTCCTTTCTTGTCATGTTTGGACCCATTGACAACATGGCATATCTGATCATCGTTGGAACGATAATTCCGCTGATCATTTTGTTCATCTCAATGATGGTGGGCATGATGGCAGTTATCAAATTCGCAAAGGAAGGAAATCTTGGTGCTGCATTCAACTTTAAGGAACTTTTCAGCCTCATCGCTAACATCGGCTGGCTGAGATATCTTGGATACTGGATCCTTCTTAGTCTCATAGTGGGTGTTGCTGAACTGATTCTCCTCTGTATCCCGATAGCCGGCATCATTCTGCTGGTTGTTGCATTGCCGTTCATCATGATCGTGATGTCCCGGTTCTTTGCAAACCTCTATGATTCAGCTTTGCCGAAAGTAACTGAATAACCTCCCTTTTTTTTATTTTTTTCATTGGCAATTTGTAATGATGAACTGCGGTCCTTCGCTTAGACATCAGGTATTATCAGATTTGAAAACACATACTTACAGACACATCTATAGCAGGTAACAATACATGGAAGAAAAAATATATGAGAAGAAGATCCATTGGGCAGATGCAAAGGCTACTCAGGTTCCATCAGATGCCCCACAACTGATTGCAACCGGTATCACTCCATCGGGTCCGATCCATCTTGGAAATATGCGCGAGGTCATGACCGGTGACATGATCTACAAAGCCCTTCTTAAACTGGGTGTTGAGGCAGAACTCGTCTATATTGCTGACGATTTTGATCCTCTGAGAAAGGTCTATCCGTTCCTTTCTGATGACTATCAGAAGTATGTCGGCTGGCCTGTCAGCGACATCCCGTGCCCTTGCGGAAAGCACACAAGCTATGCCGAGCACTTCCTCGATCCATTCTTATCGGCGATCGAAGAGCTTGACATCCATCCCCGGATCATTAGGACCAGTGAAGCTTACCGCTCCGGTATGTTCACCGACCAGATCAAAGATGCACTCATCCACGCAGAGGAGATCAAAGAGATCCTTGAACGTGTCTCCGGCCGCAAACTCGAAGAAGGCTGGACACCATATTATCCGATCTGCCCATCATGCGGTACGATATCTCGTGCAGCGATCCTCTCCCACGATATCGAAAACCACACGGTCACCTACAAATGTTCATGCGGTCATGAAGGCGTCTCAGACTACTCGAAAGGTGAAGGAAAACTTGTGTGGCGTGTTGACTGGCCCATGCGCTGGTCTGTGTACGGCGTCACGGTTGAACCATTCGGCAAAGATCACGCATCGCCCGGAGGATCGTATGATACAGGGAAGTTCATCACCAAAGAGATCTACGGCTACGATGCTCCAGTACCGGTAACGTATGAATGGATCAGCCTCAAAGGAAAAGGTGAGATGCACTCATCCAAAGGTGTCGTCTTAACGATCCGCGATATGCTTGACATCGTCCCGCCGGAGGTTCTCAGATTTTTGATCGCAAAAACCAAACCCGACAAGACCATCACCTTCGATCCGGGAATGGGTCTGCTTCGTTTGATCGACGAGTGCGACAAAGCAGCCGTTGCAGGAGATTCTCGCGAGTATGAACTTTCCAAGATCACGTCCCCTCAAACATCGATCCCGTTCCGTCATATGGTGACGGTCGTTCAGATCGCACGAACTGATGACGCAGTTTTTGACATTCTGAAACGCAGCAGTTATGAAATCGTCGACAAGGATGCAGTTCTTGATCAGGCAAATCGTGCACGTATGTGGCTGGACCGCTACGCCCCCGACGACGCAAAATTTGCTGTTGCTGATTCGCTACCCGAGGTTGCTGCAAATGAAACGCCCGAGGTCAAAGCGGCTGTTTTGGCATATGCAAAGCTCATCACTGATGCTGAGTGGAAAGCCGACGTTCTGCACAATGCGGTGTATGATGCGGCAGAAACCGCCGGTCTTACGGGAAAGGATGTTTTTACCGGCATATACCGTGCTTTCCTCGGTGCTGACAGAGGGCCACGTCTTGGTTGGTTCCTGGAAGCACTCGGTCGTGAAGAGACGCTAAAACGTCTTCTTGAGATGTCGTTATAATCATGGCCAAGGACAAACTCCCGAAAAACCTCTCTGATGGGTGCAAACTCTGCTACATCGGAGCAAAGCTGGTCCTTTTCATCACCGGCAGGTGTGATCGTGATTGCTGGTACTGCCCTCTTTCCGAGGAGAGAAAGGATCTCGATGTGATTTATGCGAACGATCATAAAGTCACCAGGCCCGAAGAGGCGATTGACGAAGGAGAGATGATGAGTGCTCTTGGGACCGGCGTCACAGGAGGGGAACCTCTTCTGGAGATCGAACGGGTCGTGGAGTTCTGCTCTGCTCTTAAAAATCATTTCGGAAAGGATCACCACATCCACCTTTACACCGGTCACGCTCCGACTTTGGAGGATCTTGCAGCACTGCAGGGTTGTGTTGATGAGATCAGAATGCATCCCCCCCACGAGACCTGGAAAGATATTCTGGACTCGCCATACGTCAAGTCGGTCGAGGATGCAAAACGACTCGGATTTTCGGTCGGGTTTGAGGTCCCATCTCTGCAGGGTCTTCGATACTTCTTCCCTCTTCTTGACTCGGTGGATTTCTTCAACGTCAACCAGCTTGAGTGGGGTGACGCCTGTGCCGACAATATGCGTGCGAGAAAACTTGAAACGGAAAATCCGCTCTGTAATGCGATCAAAGGCTCGACAAAATGGGCAGGCGAGATCAATGGCCACCCAAAGGTCCATTACTGCACATCCACATTCAAAGATTCGGTCCAACTCCGGGAAAGACTGAAACGTATTGCCATGAACTCTGCACGGCCGTTTGATATGATCACCGATGATGGCACCGTGATGTATGGTTCTATGGAACCAAAAGACGACCTCGATATGATTCTTCCCTGTCTTCGCGCCGGAAGTTATTATGAGGAGATGGATGACGGGACAATCGAACTCGACTGGCAGCAGATGAGAAAGATTCCTCGCAAGTTTGGCGGTGAGAGGAAGATCATCGAACGGTATCCAAACAACGGGATGATCGTTGAGGTGATCCCTCAGTGAGTCTTCGCTCCTTTGCAGAGAAGATTTACGTCCACAGGCTTGTTCGGCAGTTGACGTATATCCCCAATCATGTAGCTATAATTCAGGATGGCAACCGGAGATTTGCAAAGTCCCGCGGCAAAGATCCTGCATTTGGGCACCGCGCCGGAGCTGAAACCACTCAGAAGGTTTTTGACTGGATGGAGGAGCTCGGAGTTATACACACTACGTTTTATGCCTTTTCCACAGAAAACTTCAAGCGCTCACCTGAAGAGGTGAATGCACTACTGGAACTTTTTATTGAAAAATTCTCAGAGATGCTCGTGGATCAGCGAATCTATGATAAGAAGGTGAACATCACCGTGATTGGTGACCGGTCACTTATCAATGATCGTCTTCTGGAAAAGATCAACGAAATCGAAGAGGCCACAAAAGATCATAACAGATACTATCTGCATTTTGCTATCGCGTACGGTGGACGTAATGAGATTTTAGAAACAACGAAGTCGATCATCTCAAAGGTCCGTGCAGGCGAATTATCTCCCGACTCGATCACCCCTGATTGCGTGACCGATCGGATGTATTCTACGTTTCCGATGCCCCCGGTCGATCTGATCATCCGGACAGCGAATGATAAACGTACCTCAAACTTCCTCCCATGGCTTGCAAACGGGAATGAAGCAGCTGTTTGTTTTTGTGTTCCCCCTTGGCCTGAGTTCAGGTATGTGGACATGGTCCGTGCTCTTCGAACCTACGATCAGCGGATGAAGACCTGATCTTACCTTCTTTTCATCTCTCTGAGCCTGGTTTTTGCCTCTTCGTCGGCGCGATAGGACTCACATATCTTTTGTATCGATTTATTGTAGGTAAAGTCATTTAGAGAACAGTTCTCCAGATATGTGTGGGTCACCTCCGGAAACTTCACATAACAGACTGAAACTGCCCAGGCAACTGCCATTCTAACATAATATCCGTCATGAGTTATAGTATCGAGTCGTTCCAGTACTACAGAAATGTGTTTTTCATCCACATAATAGGACAGAAGCATCACGACCCCGAACCGAACGAAAAACTCCTTATCAGAGTCAAGGTACGGTAGAAGAAACTTCCAGAAGGTATCCTGATGTTTTTTGGTGATCTTCAGTCCCATCACGACCGAATCGCAGACCGACCAGTTGTCTATTTTTGGTATAAAGTATCTTAGAGCTGATAGTATCTGATCCGGCTCGCCTCTCGCATAACCGATGACAAGACCCTGAAGCATGATCTCCTCGAATGAGTCGTCGGTTGCTTCTTTCAGATATGCCTGCCAGTTTCCAGCCGCGATCGTCCTCGCTAAATCCCGAAGATCAGGGATCCGAACGCCAATAATATTGTCTGCCCCCGGGATGAGGCCGCTTGAAAATGTACGGTATTTAAGATCTGCAAGCCGTACAAGTTCTGATTTTATGTCGGGTTTATCCCCGTGATTTCGTGATCGCTTCACCTAATGCTCTCCCTTTCTCATATGCCGCTTTCATCACTTCTGGTTTGCTCTCTATTTTTTTAATGGTGTCCATATCGTTTTGAAGAAGTTCATCGAAGTACTTCGCGTCGATGATATGACAAAATGCTTTTACCGTGAGTAACGGTCCAACAAACACGTCGGGCGTGTTCATTCCGGCGATGCAGATGAAAAGTGTTTTGCGTATTTTTGCATGTTCAGCCGTGATGAATGATTTATTTCGATGATATTTTGCCATGTAAAATGGTTGACACCTATCCATGAAGGATTTTAGATGGCCCGGTATCCCGTATGTCATCACAGGGGTGGCGATAATGATACCATCTGCCTCTTTAAGCATGGTGAGATAGTGTTCTCCTTCATCCTTAATGACACAATTTACCTTGTCCATACAGTGATAAATTTGCTTGCAGCCCGAGAGTTTTGCCTGGATGATATTCACTCTCTCAACAGTACATCCAGCCTCCTCTGCCCCCCGAATCGCCTCGATAAGAAGTTTGTTGGTGTTTCCACTTTGAACATTACTGCCGAACAAGGCCACGATCTTTTTCGTCATTGCTGAATGGTATGCTGGGCAATCTATAATAATGTGCTTCGATAGATAGACTAATCAACTTCAGGGACAATATTTCGTTGAATCAAAATGTCACTTGAACAAAAGAAAGGAACCTGTGGAGTTCCGAATGAAATGGACAAACTCCAACATAATATCGGGCATGTCCCGGTGTTTTTCAAAGAACTTGCCGATTCTGACCCCCTGATCCAGGAAGCTGTCTTGAAACTGGATAATTACATCTGGTCGGACGGTTCTCTGACCCGAAAACAGAAAAAATTGATCGCCATAGGTATTGCTGCCGCAATGAGAGATGACCATGCCCTTCGTGCACATCTGAATGGAGCCAAAATGGTTGGTGTTGTTCAGGAGGAGGTCGAGGAGGCATTACGTGTATCTTATATGTTGGCCGGCATGCCGTCTTACGTACACGGAAAATATGTTGCAAAACCTATTTTTCAGGATGAGTGAGATTTCTCTCACCCATTGATTTTATCGTATTCCCAGTCGAATCGTAGATAATGATTCTCTCACTGCCGCTTGCTATCTCGGCATTTTTGGTCCTTTTGACCTTTCTCTATGCATGCTGGCAGGACCTTAAGACCCGTACGATCTATGCCGTGACCTGGTATCCGGCAGTAGTCGGCTGTGGTATTTTAGTTATATGGTTTTGGCTTGAGGTTTATGCTTCACCTTGGGCGATGTATGTATATGTCATCTCGGTCGTCGTCGCTTTGTTGATGGCTATTTTTACCTTCTTCGGTCTTTTTGGCGTTGCGGATGGCAAAGCTCTGATTCTTTTATCGCTCGTCGTTCCAGTCACCCCGTTTGCTGAGTGGATATTTCCCTCGCTTGCCTTGTCCTCTCTCGTAAACGGTGCTGTTTTTGCGCTGATCGTTCCGATCGTATTTCTTATTCGAAATCTTGCTGCAAAAAACAAGGCCCCTTTCTGGTTGATGTGTTCAGGTAAACCTGTTCCCGGAGACTCGATCACGAAGTATTTTGGATTTGTGTCTGAGGAAATTACAGAGAAGGACGGTATAATCTCTAGGAATTTTTCTCGTGCGCACAGCTCGATCCGAGCCCTTAGAACTCAGTCTGAGATGTCGATTCGAAATCTTCGGGAAAACCCTGATACGTATGCTTCAAATCTTGATCTGTACAAAAAAGCAGGAAGTGTTTGGATCTCTTACGGAGTACCATTTATGATCCCGATCACGGTCGGGTATCTGTTTGCTCTCTTTGGATTTTCGCTGGTGGATATCTTTCTTGGCGTTCTTCTTCTGTAAAAGAGTTGATGAACAGAAAAAAATATGATGTGATATTAGAGGATATTATAGAGAGTATCTCTTTCGTGAAGCGTTCTTCCGATATCTTCACACATCAGTTTCATATCTTCAGGGCTGAAATAATCTGCTTCATCTCCTGCGCCGGCGTCTCTAGAGAGTGAGTCTACAAACATCGTTCCGCCGACATCATTTCCGCCTGCCATCAGACAAAGCTGTGTCATTTTTCTTCCAACTTTTGACCATGGGACCTGAATGTTGTCGATGTTGTCCAGAAAAAGCCGTGAAACAGCGATCAACAAAATATCTTCACGCCCGGCCGAGTCATGATTTACCAGGCCTGCTCGTTCAAGAGGAGTATTTTTGTGCAGAAATGCAAGAGGTACAAGCTCGGTGAATATGCCGCACTCGTCCTGGATCTCACGAAGGATCAATAAATGGCGTGCTCTTTCCTCTGCTGTCTCCACTGATCCGTACATGATCGTGGAGGTCGCCCGAAATCCTACTTCTGATGCCTCTTTGATGATCCTGACCCACTCTGATGTGGAGAGTTTTTTATCACAGATGATGTTCCTGACTCTGTCGACGAGTATCTCGGCGGCAGTTCCCTGGACAGAATCAAGTCCAGCTGCTTTCAGGCGGATGAGTGCATCTCGAGTTGAAATACCACTTTGCTCTGCTGCATACAAAATTTCGTCTGGACTGCATCCATGAACATGAATGCCGGGGATCTCCTCGTGAAGTGTCCGGATCATTTTTTCATAACTTTCAATGGTGAATGCCGGGTGGATCCCTGAAAGATACGAGACCTCGGTGACCTTTTTTGCACGGGCTTCTTTAGCGTGTTCTCTGAATTCTTCGTCCGTAAAACAGAATGCTTCAGGATCTGTGCTTTTTCGTCCGAATGCACACAGACCACAGCGGTTTTTACAGATGTTGGTCATGTGGATGTTCATATTTCGGACATATGTCACGACTTCGCCATTTTTTCGTTCACGGACTATGTCTGCGGCCTCTGCAATTTTCCAGATATCTCTGTTATTTACTCTGAGCAGAAACGCTGCTTCATTTTCTGTGAGCCGTGCGCCTCCAAGGACATCTTTGAGAACGGTGGTGACGTTCATTTTTTCTTTCCTTTATTTTTATTTTTCTTCAGTCTTCTGCTGGCGAGCTCCGTGATACCGATGATGAGTACAACGGCCAGAACCGATTCAAATAGGTGAAGAGGTACAAAACCAATCAGTGGGATCGCAAATAATGCTTTACCGACGATCCATTCCTCTTTGACCGGTTCCATCCTGCCGTATCCTGGAAAGATCGCATCTTGGTCATACTGTTCGTTGTTATCTCCTTTGGTAACATATCCTGCATGTGCCGCATCGCCGGTAAACCCTACCTGTTCGGCAACGGATTCATTGATCCACACGATCGCTCGATGAATGATCGGTGTCACGTCGGTCTTTCCGTTTGGCTGATAGACGATCACATCGCCATATCCCCCAAAAGACATTTTGCCCGCCTCTGTTGCCTCGACAGCGGTCATATATCCCCCGTATCTGTTCTCTTCAACAACAAACACGAGATCGTTGACATTCATGTTAGGGACCATACTAGGAGATTCTACGGCGACCAGAGCGGGCCAGGTCCCGGACACTCCAAATAAAGCGAGTCCGATTGCTGCAACAATTGCAAAAACGATCAGGATGTCCCTGATAAAATTGATTTTCGGGTCTTTTGACTCAGGTAATTTTGGAATGGAAAGTGACATTCTTGTGGTACCTTATTCATCTATGAAAGGTATTGATGTTTTCCCCTCCGTCTTTGATTTAGGTGCCGTACCGCCGGCCTCTCGACTGATAGTCGCGAAGGGCACGAAGGAAATCCACTTTTCTAAATTTGCTCCAATTGATGTCGGTAAAAAACAGCTCCGAGTAAACCGACTGCCAAATCAGAAAATCGGTGAGATGATTTCCACCGGTTTTGATCACAAAATCCGGGTTTACCTGAAAGGCCAGATGTTTTTCTATCGTATCCTCTGTGATATCCTTCGAATCGATCCCTTCTTTTGCAATTTTTATTATTGCATCGGTGATCTCTTCTCTCCCATTTTTACCTAGGGCAATCAGGATCTCGGGCGTTCCGGTCCCAAATATCTCGTCGTGTTTTGGGGTGCTCACACGAACCGAGGTCTTCTCTCCAAGAGATGCAGGTCTCAATAGTTCCTCAATTTTCCCGGCATTCTTCGTACTTATGTGAAAAATGACCTTTTTGATCTCCGGGAACTCTTGTGCCCATGCAATGACCTCTCCAATTTTTTTTGAATCGGCGATCACATCCGTATCGCTGAGCATGAAACATATCTCTTTTGGGAATGTGGTGAGATCTCGTGAGATCAGATACTCATAGAGGCGATATATCATTAGGTACTACTCTATTGCTTTTTCTTGCTTATCAAATTCGCGTATTATTTGATTATTTTCATATAATAAGCGGCATCTATTTATATACAGAGATACATAATAAAAAATATGTTTTCACCCTCAGATCTGCGAAAGGAGATTGAGAGAAGACTTCGCAGTTATCTATCCCGTGACAAGTCAGGAATCAGAAAGGCACTGCTGAGTCTGCTTATTCGGGCAAAATCCATGACTGTCCCACAGATCCATGAGGCACTTTCCACGAAATTTGACGTAACTTATCATTCGGTTGCATCGATGGTTGGTATCGTTGCATCAAAGTTAGGGATCTTGTCGACCCACAAAACGAAGGACGGGGCTCTTGGAGTCTACGAACTCAAGCCGCAGTATTCAGAGCTAGTTGAACAGATTGTTGCATCTGTCTGAAATCATCAGAACAGATTCAGTACCAACTTTTTTTAGGACATACCCCCAATCTATATCAAATGGATAATGAGCAGGGTGGTCCTTCCCCTCTTTCTGATATCACCGTAACGGACGAGGTCATCGAGTACATGGATAAACGCGGTGGAGATTTTCGAATAAGTACTTCATGCAGCGGCCCGATACTGATGCCGGTACGGATTCGCCCAGCAAAATCATCTGACATCCCTCTTCGATCGGGAAGCCATGTGATTTTTATTTCTCGGTATCAGATCCAGTGGGTCACCGAGATCACGATGCGCATGGTTCCTCGGCTTCTCTTCGAAGACGGCGATTATGGTTTTTGAAGAGCTGGAACATACCGCGGATATCCGCATGCGGATCTCAGCAAATGAACTATCATCCCTGTTTTCAGAGAGTGGCCATGCTCTCTCAAAAACTCTCTATGGTGACTATCCTTTTGAGATCCCAACAGAAATATTTTCAATCGAGGCTGAAGGCGAAGATCTTGAGGAGCTGATCGTAAACTTTCTTTCGGAGCTGTTGTTCCTCACTGAAACTGAGTATCTTGTTCCTCAAAGGTTCACTCTTTCTGTCAGCGACCACGTGTCCGGTACGGTGGAAGGAGTTCTCTTCGACAGAAAAAAACACTCCGGAGGTATCGGAGTGAAAGGTATTTCCTACTCCGGGCTGTCTCTTGCCAAAACAAAAACAGGGTATGAATTGATAATAATTTTTGACATCTAACATCATGAACGATCAGATACAACAGATAACAGAAAATGAGTGGGAGATCCCTATGGGTTTTGTCCCAGGTATGCGTGTCCCCGGACGTTTTTTCCTTTCGAAAAATCTTGCCGAAACTCTAGAAGACGGAGCTCTCACCCAACTCTCCAATGTGGCAACGCTTCCGGGTATCCTCCGGTACTCTCTTGGCATGCCGGACATCCATTGGGGATATGGATTTCCGATCGGAGGTGTCGGCGCCTTTGATGCAGAAACCGGTGTTATTTCTCCAGGCGGCGTAGGATTTGATATCAACTGCGGGGTCAGGATGATCACAACCCCGCTCAATGTATC
>DALTVZ010000140.1 GCA_029987315.1 Methanocorpusculum sp. | reverse complement strand
TTCATATATTCTATGAAGATTTTCACGACCCTTACAGCTTTTTCACGTTTTTTGGCAGTTCACCTCCGTAAACTGTCTTACAAAAATAAATAGATTTATAATGATATAAAGATGTTGGTCTAAAACTTCAAAAAAGGACGTATAGCGGGCCTGGGGGGATTCGAACCCCCGACATTCGGGTTAGAAGCCCGACGCTATATCCGGGCTAAGCCACAAGCCCATGTTTGTAACGCCTTAATCTATTCGTTTTTCATAAAGATAAACTCTTCCTTAGATATACAGATTTAGAAAAAAAAATAGTAGGAACTGAAAAATAGAATCATTATGTAATGATGATAACGAGAGTTATCCATACATAATATCATCATCGAATGATGTTGGAGGGACGTCACATTTTTTCACATCCTCGGCAAGTTTTTGAAGCATCAATTCAATTGAATCTGCCTGCGATATGAGTGGTGCAGTATCAAGCGTAAGGCCGTATAACGAACTGATCACTGAAAGACCTGTCGCCGAAGCACGCGGATCTACATCAAAGTTTGTTTCAACAAGAAAGCCGGTAGCAGGTATATTTCGCATGCAGGCTTCTGTCAAAAATCCTCCGGTGATCCCAGTGACATTGAGAGCAGGAAGTATCAGGCAGTTCGATTTGATTTTTTCAATCCCGGCCTCTGTGGTTGCAACGCCAAATACACGTTCCCCATCACCACCCGTTATCACTCCGCCGATCAGAATTATCTCAGTAACGACCGTTCGATCACAGAGCCATTCAAGGATCTTGGATGGGATCATACACGACGCCTCATCAGAAATGGGCACATCGGAGAGAACGATAAGCATTCCTTCTTTTTCATAGAGGCGAAGAGGAGCCTGAGCAAGCCCGTTGGTCACGAGGGACACGGCAGGCAAAAGTGGGCTGACGATATCGCCTATATGGGTGAAGGATAAGGATTCCACAAGATACTGAGTTGCTATGCTTCCGACAAGGCCGGGCCCAGGAAATCCTGCGATGAGAATGGTCTCTTTCGATGAAGGTATTTCTGCCGAGATACGAACCATCGGATCGTCTCTAGCGGGAAAGGCATAACTCGTACATTTTGTGCTGCCAGCGCTGCCTTTCGAACTTTTTTCCATACACCTTAGTCTCTTTTTAAAGGGATAATACTTCGGATGTGCTCGGAAAAAGAAATCAGCAGTACCTTCAACGGTCCAAAAAGAAGCCGCACAGAAAAGCAACTAATTTTAGATTAGCCGTCCATACTATATGGTATGCAGGAATATGAAGTCAAACGTGGAAACACCAATGATCTCGATGATAGAATCAAAACAGGATTCACGGAGATATTCGGCGTCAAACCAACGCTAAAAGACGGACATTATTCGATCTCCTACGGGAGCATGTCACGCCTTGAGGTATGGGCCGGAGAGAAAAACAAAACAGTTATGGTGGACACTGAAACCAATGCAACGGTCTTGGCAATGCCGGATGAACAGGCAGACCCTATTATTCTTGACACAAATAAAAAATTTAGGAGCTATCTTGATCTGATCACCTGTTTTAACACAAAAGAACGAGTCAAGCGGGCTAAAAAAGCAGCAGAAAAAGACACATAAGAAGCACCAATATACTGTTTTACATGGAGCCAAGCTCCATCATAAATTTTTTTAAAAAAAGAGATGAGTGATTTCTCACTCAATAACAAGCGCCGGTTTAAACGGCAATGCTGATTTTGCTTTCGGATGAGCGTTTCCTTCGGCAGGAACGATCTCGACGATGAGTCTGCATTCCTTTTCGATGAAAGCAGAAGCTGCCTGGAAGATAGCCTCCTCATCAACACCCTCTGCTATGGCAGAGACAAGCTCTGGTGAGAGAGAATGGATCAGTTTTACCGTCTGTAGAGAGGCTTCAGTGGCCTCTTTTCCTTTTGCACGGAGTGTTTCATCAGCCATAACGGTTTTGATCACATTTCTCTTGTCCTCAGCAGAGGCCACGGTAGAGAAGAGATGACGTTTCCACTTCGGTGCGATGAAGAGCGTGACCTTTGTAGCCTCGATCTGAACAAGTTTTAAGATCGACTGGATATCTTCGATCGTTCTCTGGATGAGAGACTCGGATATCTCAACGGATCTGTTGATCTTTGATTCGTTAGCTACCGGCCAGTCAGCAAATGACACAAGACCCTCGTGGCCAGTCTCTTCCCAGAGCTTCTCAGCAGTATACGGAATGATCGGGGCCATCAGACGGATCCACTCGGATATGACTTCCTTCTGGATCGCAC
>DALTVZ010000139.1 GCA_029987315.1 Methanocorpusculum sp. | reverse complement strand
GGTCGGTCTTGCCAACTTTGAGCAGGATGAGGATATCGTTAGACACATCATCAGTCGTGAGGTCGAGAAGTATGATACGACCATCGAACGCGGGACCAGAACTGTTCAGCGTGTTGGACAGTCGTATGTCAAGAAGAACGAACCAGTGCCGCTCACCGAACTGATCACACTCTACGACTCACACGGAATACCTGTGGATCTGATGGGCAAGATCCTGAAAGATACAGGAGCCGAGTTCGAGATCCCTGATGATTTCGATTCGCAGATCGCTGATATGCACTCAGAAAATGAGACGCAAAAGCCGATCTCTCCCCTCGATAAATACGCAGAACGTATATCAAAAATTCCGGAAACGCGTATGAGTTTCTATGAACGTCCCGCCGATATGGAGTTTGATGCAACGGTTCTGGATATCCTCGACAATTATGTCGTGCTTGATGCTACCTTGTTCTACCCAGAAGGAGGGGGGCAGCCATCTGATACAGGCATGCTTGTAACGAAGTCGACGATGGTCCGTGTTGACGAGGTCGTAAAATCAGAGAATGTGGTCCTCCATAAAGTTCGGGAGAACACACTAAAACGCGGAGACAGAGTGAAAGGTGTTCTGGATGAGGATCGAAGATGGGCACTTATGCGTCACCACTCAGCGACCCATATGATCCTTCGTGCAGCAAAGGAGGTGCTTGGCCCACATGTTCATCAGGCGGGATCACAGCTTTCAACCGATGTTGCACGATTGGATATTCGGCATTATACTCACATCACACCCGAGGAGCTGAAACAGATGGAGACGATCGCGAACCGTCTGGTTATGGAAAATCTCCCGACGATGATCAAGATCGAGAACAGAGTGAAGGCTGAGCAAAAGTTTGGATTTGCTCTCTATCAGGGAGGCGTGCCGCCGGGAAAGGACATTCGCGTTGTCCAGATGGGGGCAGAGGTCCAGGCATGTGCCGGAACACACTGTCAGTGTACAGGAGAGATCGGACCGATCAAACTCCTGAAACTGGAACATATCCAGGATGGGGTCGAGCGTATCGAGTTTGCGGCTGGATTTGCAGCTCTTGACGCGATGCAGCATATCCAGTGCCTGTTGAATACATCCGCAGATACCTTGTCAGTGCAGACGGAAAATCTCCCAGGATCGGTCGATCGGTTCTTCACCGAGTGGAAAGATCAGCGAAAAGAGATCGAGAAACTCAGAGCAAAAATCGCAGAACTTGAACTTTCAAAAATTGAAGGGATGGATATCGGTGGAATCGAGGTCGTCATCAAACAGATCGATGTTTCCAGAAAGGAACTTGTCACGGTCGCAGGAAAAATCGCTGAACGGGGCGGTGTTGCAGTTTTGATCACGACTTCAGATGGTCTTGGTGTTGTTGCATCATCCGGAAATACAAAAATCCATGCCGGAAAACTAGTTGGCGAAGTTTGTGCTGAACTTGGCGGAAAAGGTGGAGGAAAGGAAAATCTTGCTCAAGGAGCAGGAGTGGACCCATCTGCTGTCGACAAGGCACTTCTCAAGGCCGAGTCGTTCATCCGTGCAGAATTATAATCATAACTACCATTTTTTTCGCAGTTTAGGAGAGGGTTATAACCGCCCACATCCATACAAATTAAGTACATATGATGCAGAACGAGAATGTAGTTGTGCTGGAACATGGTTCCCTAGAAGCACAAAAAGTTGCCAAGGCGATGTCTTCTCCCACATCTGCGGATCTATTTAACGCGTTGGCAGGTAATCCACAGAGTGCCACGGCTCTGTCAGGTCTAACCGGATTCCCTCTGACAACCGTGAAATATCATTTGGAAAATATGCTTTCAGCAGGGCTTGTTGAGATCTCCAACACACGCTGGAGTGAGAAGGGACGTGAGATGAAGATCTACGCAATCAAAGATCAGGTCGTTGTGTTCGCACCGCGAAAAACCGTCGATCTAAAAGGCATCGTAGAAAGATACGGCACGATGGCAGGGGCGATTGCAATTGGCTGTTCTCTTGTTATCGCCATTCCTCAGACGCTTAATCGGATCGTCAGACCGGAATATCTGATGGAAAACACTGGTACTGCAGATATTTTTGCGGTCCAGACGGCGAGCGAAGCTGCAGTTAATAGTATGTCATGGATGCCACTGATCCATAACTTCGCACAGGGATTTTTGGTAATATCCTTGGCCCTGCTCGCACTGATGATGATATATGAACTATATATTGTCAGAAAAAATGGATAAGGCAAATATTATTTTTACTATTGCCAAAAATTAATAAAATAAAATAAAATACCAATCTTAGAGATTGGTACGATAGTTTGGTGCTTCGTCGGTGATCAATATGTCATGGGGATGAGACTCTTTGAGTCCTGCCGATGTGATCCTGACGAAACTGCCATTTTTTCGCATACTTTCAATGTCCTTGCTTCCAGAGTAACCCATCGCAGATTTGAGGCCACCAATCGTCTGATAAATAACATCAGTAACCGACCCTACGTACGGAGTTGCCCCTTCCACACCCTCGGGAACATACTTGGTTGAGCCGATGCCTTTCGCCTGGAAGTATCGGTCGCTTGATTTTCCGGAGGTCATAACGCCAAGAGAACCCATGCCGCGGTACTGTTTATATCTTCTGCCTTTGACAATGATTGTTTTTCCGGGAGCCTCATCAGTTCCAGCAAACATGCTGCCCATCATTATTGACGAGGCACCAGCCACAATTGCCTTGGCAACATCACCACTGTATTTGACACCGCCATCGGCAATGACAGGGATACCGCATGGATCTGCGATATCACATACATAAGCAATGGCAGAGATCTGAGGTACACCGACCCCTGCCACGATACGGGTCGTGCAGATAGAGCCTGGACCGATCCCTACTTTGATACCGTCAACGAACCCAACGAGCGCGCTTGCGGCTTTTGAGGTCGCAATGTTTCCAGCGACAACATCACAAGACACAGAACCTTTGATATCTTTTACCCCCTGAACAACATGCATATTGTGGCCATGGGCACAATCCACGATTATTGCGTCGACTCCTGCCTCGGCAAGTTTCAGCGCACGGTCCATATCGAATGGCCCAACTGCGGCGGCAACACGGAGTTTTCCATTATTGTCGCGATTTGCTTTTGGATACTGCTGTTTTTCAAGGAGATCCTGCATCGTGATGATACCCGTTAGCCTGCCATTGTCATCAACGACAGGGAGACGCTCGACTTTTTTCGTGTACATCATACCGATGGCATCATCCGCTGTGACGTCGTCTTTTACCGTGATCGGCTCACGAGTCATTATGGTCTCGACCGATTCCGTTCCGGTTTTGTTAATCAAGCCTCTGACATCTCTCCGTGAGACGATGCCGAGAAGTTTGCCGTGAGGACCAACGACGGGCACACCGCCGATTGAGTAACGATCCATCAAATTTGCAACAAGGGCAATAGTAGTATCTGGAGTCACATACCTGACATCACGTTCGATGACATTGTCAGCAGACTTGACGCGGGCGACGAAGGAAACCTCTTCTTCAGGGGTACAGTTTCTGTGGAGAACGCCGATACCTCCGGCACGTGCCATGGCAATTGCCATTTCCGCCTCAGTAACAGTATCCATTGCAGCACTCACTAAGGGAATAGAGAGTGAAATATTTTTAGAGAATCTGGATCGAACGTCTACATCATTTGGCTCTATCCAGGATTCTGCCGGTTCAATCAGCACATCATCAAAGGTGAGTGCTGTAGGGATGTTGAGTTTTTCTCCAAACATATTGTTTACCTTACCATCTGAATCGCTTTCTTCACGAGATTTTCTTGAACGGTCGTTGATCGATCTCCGCCGCAAACCATGCCGCGGACACCAATGATCTCAGGATCAATCTCTTTGAGTAACGAGATGTCCTCAAACTTCAGAGAACCTGCAAGCGCAGTGCCAATTCCAAGGGAACGATTTAAATCAGTGAATTTTGTTAGAACGTCTTCGTTCATGAACTCGAATGTACTTTTGCCATCCTTCATGCCTGTATCGATCATAGAGAAATCAGCACCGCATTCTGCTGCGATCGGAGAGATAGCAAAGGGACTGATCGCACCGAGGCGTTCATAGTCGGAATAGCCGGCAATTACGACTGACTTTTCCGGGAACGATTCTTTGACAGCGCGAACAACAGCTTCAATGACCTCCTTTGCCGCAATTTCATCATCAAACATCAATCCGATTTTGATAAAATCAGCCCCGGCGCATGCGGCCCCGTATGCGGCAAGTGACGCATTTCCAGGAGTCGGACCATAATCACCTATTGCCGCAGAAACAGGAGTAGAAGCGGCCATACGTTTAATTTCGCGGATGACCCACGGAAAATTAGCACCAAGCGATCCTTCGGCAGGACGCTTGACATCAATAATGTCAGCATCAAGGCAGTACTTAGCCTCAATTATTGAACTTGGGCTGACTAAGAGTTTCATGTATATTATGTAGTGTTTCCTGTTAATAGGAGTTGCGTCTGAACCTAGAGACGGAGGCCAAACTATCGGCTTTAATCGTGGAGATGCATGCCAGCGCGACGAACGGCAAGTTCCTTTTCCACCAAACTAAAATCAATATTGGAGGCTTTCAAGGCAACCATCAAGTGAAATAGCAAATCGGCTGCTTCACCAACGGTTTTTTCAGAAACACCGTTCTTTGCGGCAAGAATAAATTCAACCGTCTCCTCCCCCACCTTCTCAAGGGATTTGTCGATTCCCTTTTCATGAAAAAGAAGATGGCGGACATACGACTTCTCGTGGCTTGTGGATTCTGCTCGTTCGCAGATCACCTGCCATAACTCATCAAACACTTTTGCATCGGTCATATGTTCCCTCTGTTCGGTACGAGGATATCTCCCACTTCTTTACCATAAAACCTTCGGACCAAGATCCTGGCCTTCTCGATCGTTGATCCGCCTTTTCCGATAGCAAGACCAAAATCGCCCCGTTCGGGAACGGTGACCATTACGAGTTCATCCCGCTCACCAAACAATACCGAGGCGACCTCAGCAGGTTTGAACATATTGGCAATGAATGCCTCGCGATCCTCATCAAACTCTACCATCTCGATCCTTTTGCCAAGAACACGGGACATTTTTTTGATATTGTCTCCGCCTTTTCCAATAGCAAGACCCATGTCTCCTGGGCGAATAACATAGATGATCCTCTCAAAGCGATCATCTATGACACAGTCTATGGCCGTTGATTTGGTGAGGATCCGAAGCTCCTCTATATAGCGGCGTTCTTTGAAACCGAGGGTCCGGTCAAGTTCATGCATCTCTGATATCGGCATGCCGACAACGGATGTCTCATCTTGTTTGTTTGAATATTGATCATTTTTTAGCATGATATCCTCTGTTTTTATATGGATTTTTTTGATTGTATGTATGATGTGGTTAGTATGATCTGCCAACAAGAGCAGTTTTGCCTGGTTTACCGCAGATGATGCATGGCCCTTCGTTGTCGACAACATATTTGCTGCGGACGCCGGTTCCAAGGAGTGAGGAGTTGGTAAATTTCTCGAGTTTATCAGCGCATGCCTTCTCACCGCACCAGTGAACGACAACGATATTGTCCTCAAGCATCTTATTACATTCTTCAACGGTAGTAACGGTCTTCAGATGGCCGCTCAGGTGTTCTTCTGCTTTTTCAAGAATCTGATCATGAGCTTCATCAAGCAAGCGTTTCACAGAATCAGCGGCATTCTCTCTAGGGATCGTAGTCTTGAGCCCAAGTCTGTTCGCACAGACGAGTTGGTGGTTATCAAGATCACGAGGACCAAGCTCAACTCTGAGAGGTACGCCGTGCAGTTCCCAATGATAGTATTTTGCACCGGGGCGAAGATCACGCGCATCTGTTTTCACTCGAATACCAGCGGCTTTCAACTCGGCCTCAAGTTTTTCCACCGCGGCCATGATCTCCTCTCCGCGTTTTCCTACAACGATCGGGATGATAACGACCTGGGTAGGAGCAACGGTTGCCGGAAGAACAAGGCCTTTGTCATCGCCGTGAACTGCAATGATCGCGGCGATACATCTCTCAGAGATTCCAAAACAGGTCTGGGATGCGAGTTTTTGTTCGCCGTTCAGATCCTCATAGGTGATGTTATAAGTCTTGGAGAAGTGATCTCCGAGATGGTGAACGGTACCGATCTGAAGGGTCCGGCCGTCGGGCATAACAGTATCGATTGCCATTGTGAAGTCTGCACCCGGGAACTTGTCCCAGTCGGGGCGCCGAGAGATGATGATCGGGACACCGAGTTCACGATAGAACTCAGAAGCAAGACCGAGTTCATACTCTACCTGTTTGTTTGCGTCATCCCAGTCGGTGTGAACGGTATGAGATTCCATAAAGGAGGTGATCTCTCGAAGTCTGATCAGAGGGCGGGTGTGCTTTGTTTCATATCTGAACGTATTGACAACCTGATAGAGCTTCAAGGGAAGATCTGCGTGGGAGCGCACCCAGAGAGCATACATAGGATAGATGGCCGTTTCACTAGTTGGACGCAGAGCAAGTTTTACATCGAGCTCGGAGAGACCTCCGTGGGTGACCCAGTAGACCTCGTCTTCAAATCCTTTGATGTGCTCAGCCTCCTTCATAAACTCGGTTTCCGGAATTAGAAGAGGGAAAAGAGTTTCTTCATGATCTCTATCCAAAAGGATCCGAAGGAGGGTGTACGTATGATTGCGGAGTGCAAATCCGAATGGATACCAGACATAAAGTCCTTTAACTGGATATCTGACGTCCATTATATCCGCACGGCGGATGACTTCGTTGTACCATGCACTAAAATCGGTACGAGAGGGGAGTGCCCCGGTTTCTTCTGCCATATATTCACCTGAAGTAGTTATTATTGGATTCTTGAGAGTATTAAGTCCACGTTCCATCAATGGAGAACCGGATTGGAGGGTGTATCCCACAAGCTATATTGAAAAGCCGGACTAATACTGCTTACATAAATGACGGAGCCAAAAAATACATCGATATTCAAAATCGGAATCGACATCGGCTCGACAACCGTCAAAGTCATCGTCCTCGATGAAATGGACAATATTCTTTTCAGGGCTTATGAGCGCCACTTTTCAAAAGTCAGGGAAAAAACCGGAGAGCTACTGAATAAAGCATCAGATATTCTTGATGGAAGAATGATTCATCTCCTGATAACCGGATCAGCAGGCCTTGGAGTTGCAAAATCAGCTGACCTTCCATTTATTCAGGAGGTTTTTGCAACGGCAAAAGCGGTCAAGACCTACATTCCTCATGCTGACTCAGTTATCGAACTTGGGGGAGAGGACGCGAAGATCATCTTCTTCAAGGGAAGCCTTGAGGAGAGAATGAACGGCAGTTGTGCCGGAGGAACGGGAGCCTTCATCGACCAGATGGCAACACTACTGAATGTGACCGTCGAAGAGCTCGATGAACTAGCGTTGCAGTTCGAAAAAATCTATCCTATAGCATCCCGATGCGGCGTGTTTGCTAAGACAGATATCCAGCCGATCCTGAACCAAGGCGGACAGAAAAAGGATGTGGCGGCATCCATCTATCAGGCGGTCGTTGACCAGACCATCGCAGGACTGACGCAAGGAAGAAGTCTTGGGGAAACGATTGTATTCCTTGGAGGACCTCTTTACTATTACAAAGGCCTCAGACAACGGTTTGTAGAGACAATGTCGCTTGATAATGAACATGCAGTTTTCCCAGAGAATGGAGACTGTTTCGCGGCGCTTGGAGCTGCACTCTCAACAGACGGATACGGGTCCTTCGCATTCAGTGACATTCAGAAAAGGATCGCTGAGAGTGTGGACGATGCAACGCACACGAATACCATGCCGCCGCTCTTCACGACCCAAGAAGAGTATGACGCATTCTGCAAAAGGCACAATAGCAATGCCCCTCGAGAAACAGACATCTCCTCCTACTCTGGAGATGCCTGGATTGGGATCGATGCAGGAAGCACAACGACTAAAATTGTGCTGATCGATGAAGACTGTGGTATTCTCTACTCATACTATGGCTCGAATCAGGGAAACCCAGTCGGCATCGTGCTGGAAGAGCTGAAGAAGATCTATGAACTCGCCGAAACCAGGATAAAGATCCAAGGCAGTGCCGTTACAGGATATGGAGAAGATCTGATCAAGAACGCGTTCAATATGGACCTAGGTCTTGTTGAAACGATAGCCCATTTCCGGGCAGCCAAGCACTTCAACCCTGAAGTGGATTTCATCATCGACATCGGAGGTCAGGATATGAAATGCTTCAAGATTCGAAACGGTGCAGTTGACAGCATCTTTCTAAATGAAGCGTGTTCCTCTGGATGCGGATCGTTTATTGAAACGTTCGCACGCGCACTCGGATACGAGATCGAGGAGTTTTCCAAGATCGGTTTATTTGTCGAGCATCCAGTAAATCTTGGTTCACGGTGCACCGTCTTCATGAACTCATCGGTGAAACAGTCACAAAGGGACGGAGCGACGGTTGCCGATATATCTGCC
>DALTVZ010000138.1 GCA_029987315.1 Methanocorpusculum sp. | reverse complement strand
ATGCGGCCACCTGCTTGCAGTCAAATATGATCTGAGCAAGATCACGATCACTCATGATGAAATATTACAGCGTCCGATCTCCCTTTGGCGTTACAAGGAGTTTCTGCCTGTCAATATCGAGCCGGTCACCCTTCAGGAGGGAGGCACCCCTCTCTATCATCTGAAAAGACTTGGTGAAGAGATGGGTCTTACCAACCTGTATGCAAAGCATGAGGGTATGAACCCGACAGGGTCTTTCAAAGATCGAGGTATGACCCTGGGTGTTTCCATGGCAAAACAGCTTGGGAAAAACATCGTTGCCTGTGCATCTACCGGAAACACCTCGGCTTCAATGTCGGCTTATGCTGCAAAAGCAAATATGCCTGCGGTCGTATTGCTCCCGGCAGGCCACGTGGCACTTGGAAAAGTAGCCCAGGCACTCATGCATGGTGCAAAGGTCATCTCGATCCGCGGCAACTTTGACCGCGCGCTTGAGATGGTCCATGAACTTTGCATCACGCATGGGATCTATCTCTTGAATTCCATCAATCCGTACCGTCTTGAAGGTCAGAAGACCATCGGGTTCGAAGTCATCGATCAGCTTGGCTGCGTTCCGGACAGGATCGTTTTGCCTGTCGGCAATGCGGGCAATATCTCTGCGGTCTACAAAGGTCTGTGCGAGTGGAAGGAGATCGGATACATTGACCGTCTTCCAAAGATGACCGCGATCCAGGCAGCGGGATCATGCCCGATCGTAGATGCCATCAAAGGAAACCTTTCTCAGATCGTGGTTGAACAAAATCCTGAGACGATTGCCTCTGCGATCCGTATTGGTAACCCGGTCAACGCTGAGAAGGCCCTCCGTGCGATCCGCGAGACCGGCGGAACTGCCGAGTCCGTAACTGACGAAGAGATTTTAGCGATGCAGCGTGATCTTGCCAGATACGAAGGTATCGGCGTTGAACCTGCATCTGCAGCTTCAGTTGCCGGTATTCGCAAAATGGCTCAGATGGGACTTCTTGACAAGGATGAGAAGATCGTCTGTGTTGTAACAGGTCATCTGCTGAAAGATCCGGAAACAGTTATCAAACAATGCGCACCACCAATCGAGATCGACCCAACCATCGAAGCTCTGCTTTCTGTATTGTAAGCATCTTCGTTGTCCTGCTTGCTCTGTTTGCAGCTCCCGCGGCTGCAAATTCTGCAACGTATTTTGTATCGGATGACGGCACCGTTTTGACTGCTAATGCTACTCTGACCAATCAGAGTACATTTTTGCTGATGAAACCTGGATTTTTAGGCGAAGAGGTTGCTCTTTTAGTAGATAATCTGACGATCCAAAATGAGAGTGGGATTGTTGAGTTCACTTTGGATGGAACTACCGTCTCTTTTCCTCAAGGAAACTACACGCTGAACTATTCTGTCAAGATCGAGAACAGTTTTCTTTATCTGAGATACGCTGAGCCATACAATGTTTCCATCTATCTCCCGGAAAAATTTCAGACCGGTCACTTGATTTTAGGAACAGTTGGCTCGGGCGGTGTCATTTCTCCTTCGGATAACTCCTCGTATGGTTCGATGGTAACTTTTGAGAATACTAAATTGGCTTCACTCACCTTTTATGATGATCTGCGAGAACCCCTGCTCTATATCTTTCTAGGAGTATGGGGTGTTGCTTTTCTCATCGCAGCAATACGTTATATTAGATTAAAGAAAAAGCCTTTGAGCGATTTCTAAAAAATTATCACTTTCATTTTTTACAAGAGTTTTTTCATTGATATCATTGATCACGAATGGTGAGTTAATTGACGCAACGTAATTTTGCCATTCAATTTGCTGAAAAAAGTATTGATATTTTGAGATACTGATTTTATTCAATATCGATGCCGTATTTTTTGGCATTTTTATCAGCGATCGCCTGGATCTTTGCGATCTCTACATCATTTCTGACAGGTCTGAACAGGTGGCGGAAACGTTTCTGGGCTTTGAGATACTCATCGACCGGCACTCTTTCTACTTTCTTGACCGTTGCAAGTTCTCCGTCGATCATTTCATAATTGACCCAGAGGCCGCACTGAACGGCCATCCGTCCTATTTCCATTGTCTTTGCGCCGTCATATCCCCAGCCTGTGCAGCACGGGGTGTGGATCTGGATGTAGCACGGCCCTTTGGTGTTCATTGCCTTCTCGACCTTTTTCATGAGGTCAGCTGGATAGGCCATTGTTGCGGTCGCGACGTAGGGTGAACCATGTGCGACAAGGATCTGCGGGAAGTCTTTCTTCGGTAGATTGTTTCCTGTCGAACATTTCCCAGCTGGGGATGTGGTGGTATCTGCGTCATATGGGGTCGAACCGGAACGCTGGATACCCGTGTTCATGTACGCTTCGTTATCGTAACATACGTAGGTGAAATCATGCCCACGCTCGAATGCGCCGGAGATACACTGTGTTCCGATGTCCACGGTCGCACCGTCTCCACCGAAAACAAGGACCTTCTCTTTTCCAAGGCGGCCCTGCTTTTTCAGGGATGCTTCGATCCCCGATGCAACCGCTGCTGCGTTTTCGAACAGTGAATGGATCCAGGGAGTTTTCCATGCGGTCTCCGGATATGGTGTGGAGAATACCTCCAGACATCCGGTTGAATTGACCACGATCACACCCTCTCCGGCGCCTTTCAAAACCATACGAACTGCGGATGCGGCTCCGCATCCTCCGCAGGCTCTGTGTCCACAGTCAAAATTTTCTATCGTTTTGTCAACCATTTCAAAGCACCTCTGTGCGTAATCCATAGAACATGTCGCCTTCGCCTTTTTCTGCGAGGTCAACGATCTTCTT
>DALTVZ010000137.1 GCA_029987315.1 Methanocorpusculum sp. | reverse complement strand
GCGAGTCTGCCGATCACATATTTCTTTCTCTTCTCGAACTCGTTTTTCATCGACTCGACGCAGGTTTGGTCACCTGTGAGAGCAGCCACGCCTCCCCACATAGCAAAGGTATTGACATTTCCAACAGAGTGCTGCATGACCTTGTCCATATACGAAATAATGCTTAAAGGAGCCGAGGCATATCCAAGTCTCCACCCCGTCATCGCATAGGCTTTAGAAAATCCGTTGATGGTAATCGTACGTTCATCCATATCTGGTAAAGATCCGATTGATACGTGCTCCTTCCCATAGACGAGCTTTTCGTAGATCTCGTCTGAAAGGCAGTAAAGATCGTGATCGATGCATGCATCCGCAAGGATTCTGAGTGATGATCGACCGAGGATCGAACCGGTAGGGTTCGACGGTGTGTTGACGATGATCATCTTGGTTTTATCGGTGATCTTGTTGTACAGGGATTCGTCGACCTGAAAATCATGGTTGAGCGAATGGTGGACGGGTTTTCCCCGGGCGATGGTGACACAAGGGTCGTATGAAACCCATGCGGGATCGAGGATGATCACTTCGTCGCCAGGGTTCAGACACGCCGTCATAGTGATCCTTATGGCGTCTTTTGCGCCGCTTGTGCACAGTATTCGGTTCTGAGCGGTCGGTATATAGTTTTCAGTATTGAGTTTTTCTGCGATCGCTTTAGTCAGCTCGGGGATCCCTCGGGATGGCGCATAGTGCGTCTCGCCGCGATGCAAGGCATCTATTGCGGCCTGGGTGATATGAGCGGGAGTGGCGAAGTCAGGCTCGCCTACCGCGAGGCTGATGACATCTATTCCTTTGGCGATCATCTCTTTTGAACGGTTGTTCATCGCCATCGTTGCGGAAGGGGGGACCGTACCGATGTTTTGTGAAAGAGGCAACATACCCACTATGTCTGTTGTGCAATATATTTAAGGAAAGACCTAGGCCTAAAAAAAAAGATTATGATAAGATATCGATGGCTGCTGAAAGTCCGTCGCCTTTAACAGCATATCCTGCTTTTTTGAAGCACATCTGAATGGCTGCGACGGTCGCGATGATTTCTGGTGTATCGATGATGCCCATGTTTCCGATCCTGAAGATCTTTCCTTTGAATCTGTCCTGACCACCGGCGAACTCGATACCCATTTTTTTGCAAGCGCCGCGGATCTTTGCATCCTCGACACCTTCGGGATAGAAAAATCCGGTAACGGTGTTTGAAGCTTTATGGAGAGCGTCCACCTGAGGAATCAAAGGAAGACCCCATGCCTCGCCTGCAGCGCGAACTGCGGCAGACATTTTGTGGTGACGGGCGATCCTGTTTTCGATTCCTTCCTCGTCAATTAGTCTGCATGCTTCACGAAGTGCGAGGAACAAGGGGACAGCAGGCGTGGTCGGCGTTTCCATCGGATTGCCGTCGGCTGATTTCTTTGCCTTCTTCAAGTCGAGATAGAATGGTCTGTTCTCTGACAGTCTGTCCCAGGCTCTTTGTGAAACGGAAACTGCTGCAAGTCCTGCGGGGGCTGCAAGACATTTTTGGCTTCCAACAATTGTCACGTCGGCGCCCCATTCGTCTGATTTTACGGTGTCGCCTCCGACTGAGGTGATCGCATCAAGGATGAACAGTGCATCGTATTTTCTGGCGAGTTTTCCTACCTCTTCGGCAGGATTCAGCACTGCAGCAGAGGTTTCGTTATGGACGAGGGTGATGACCTCGGCGCCGTTTTCGAGCTCCTGTTTGAGGGCTTCGAGATTAAGTGCATGTCCCCATTCAGATTCGATCATGGTGGTCTCGCCGTAGATCTTGGAGATAAGACCGAGGCGTTCTCCAAACTTTCCATTCACTAGAGATACGATCTTTTTTCCTTTGGCAAATGAGCCTATCGCGGCCTCCTGACCTGCAGTTCCCGATCCAGAGAGAACGAGCATGTCATTTGTCGTTCCAAAGATGGGTTTTAAGGATCTGACAATATCTGCATAGCAGTCACCGAATTCTTTGCTTCTGTGGTTGATCGCCTGTTTTGTCATTGCGTTACGGACCGTTTCCGGCATCGGAACGGGTCCAGGCATCATGAGCAGTGTTTCTTTATACATGGGGAAGTCTGTTACATATATGAGAATAGACATACATATATTAACTCCATAGAGGTTTTATCAGATGCCCGAAGTCGCAGTTATAGCCGGTTCAAAATCAGACCAGACGATCGTTGATAAGACAACGAACGTTCTCGATTCTTACCATATTTCCTTTGATGTTCAGATCATTTCTGCCCACCGTGATGCTGAAAAATTGGACGAGTATGTGAAGTCGTCGGATGCACAGGTGTTCATCTGTATTGCCGGTATGTCGGCGGCTCTTCCGGGTGTCGTTGCAGCACGGACGAAAAAACCGGTGATCGGTGTGCCGGTCTCAGGAAAAATCGCCGGTGGTCTGGACGCTCTTTTGTCGATCGTTCAGATGCCAAAGGGTGTTCCGGTTGCCTGTATGGCGGTCGACGGCGGGGAAAACGCCGGACATTTTGCTGCAAGGATCCTTGGCAAAAACTAATATTTATGTCACTTATGTCACTTCTATTTTTATAATTGACATCCATCCAAGCTGAAATAAACTTTATTTTTAGATTCTAGCTTATTATGTCAATGATGTCACTTATGTCACTTATTTTATATCTATATTATATATTCAAACCATACTCTACGTAGCTAGGGGATCCAAATATAATTGACAGAAGTGACATAAGTGACAAAGAGTCTTTAAATCAGAAATAAAGGCTAAATGAAGCTCTAAATTATGACGCTTGTATTTTTAGATTGACACAACATCGTCTTAAAAAAAGGTACTGCCAATTTGGCAGTATATCCCCGAATCGCTTATGCTTCGATAAGGTATTTGGAGAGAAGTTCATCCCACTTGTCGGAAGCCATCAGTTTGGCGATCCCGTCGTTCATAAGTGCATGAAGTTTGGTATCGTCCTTTCTCATAGCCACACCATACTCTTCACCGGTTGGGATGGTGCCGAGCATGACACTTGCGTCTTTACCTTTGATGTAGTCTTTGATATTGACATCATCGAAGATGACCGTCTGCACGAGACCGTTCTCCAGAGCGACCATTGACTGAGGGAAGGTGTCGTAAAGTTTGATCATACCGTCTCTTACCATCCGGTTGTATGTTGCTTCACCAAAGAAGTCATCGCTCTGGATGTACTGATCTGCCGAGCAGCTTCTCTGAACACCGATCGTAAGATCTCCTGCCTTGAACTGGTCAAGAGTGACGGTCGATCCTTTCTTAACGGCGACACCCTGGTCAACACTCCAGTAAGGAATGGAGAAATTTACCTGAGTTGCACGTGCTGGTGTTATGGTCATCCCTGAGTAGACCATGTCGATTTTTCCTGCAAGAAGTGCTGGAATGATACCGTCCCATGCGACTGCCTTGATCTCGACATTGAAGCCTTCCTGTTCTGCGATCCATTTGACCGACTCAACATCGAATCCGACGAATTTCCCGCTTTCATCAACATAGGAATACGGAGGATAGTCTCCATCGACACCTACGATATAGGTTTTTTTCTCTGTTTCGTTACTAACACAACCTGCTGTCAGAACAGCAGATACCACAATAAGGGCAATGATTACCCCAAAAAACACTTTTCTATCCATCTGTTAATCATTCCCCCTTGTCCTATAAATTACTTGCTTCTTTTCCAGGGGACTGTGTGAACTTAAAATAAGCGTATGAAATCTATTCACATGATATCATTTTTTGAAATAGAGGTGACAATGACAGTGGCCAAATGCTTCAATGTCAGATCCCGCGTCCCTGCATGGACATAGGTATATTTTATCGGCTTCTTCATTTCCGGTAGGAATACGGCATGGACAGAACCGTTTCCCATAGATCAGTTTGTTTCTGGCAAGCCCTTCGATCGTTGAATCGGCCACATCTTTATTATTATTGAGGACCCAGCCCTTTTTTACCGCAATCTTCTCAATCGATGGGCGGATTTTCTCGGCCTCCTCCTGAATTTTTTCGCGTGTCGGAATAAGGTTCATTGTCAACTATTCCTTTTCAGAAGATATCATAGTTTGGTTTGTGGACAACTTGGGTTTATTATTTTTCAAGGGACTTAAGGATCATCCGTTTTTGTATCGGTTTCAGGTGATCGAGGAAGAGTATCCCGTCATGGTGATCTTTTTCATGGAGAAAAGCCCGTGCGGCAACGCCTTTCAGCTCTGTTTCGACGATCTCGCCGGAGATGTCCAGATATCTGCAGGTGATTTTCCCAGGCCGACGAACAGGCCGCTGGACCCCGGGGATACACGGACTTCCCTCTATCTCCTCGAAGAGTGTGCCTTCTTTGAGGATCTCGGGGTTCGCTCCTTTGATGGTCACACCGCCTATATTTACGATGAACAGGCGTTTTGAGATCCCTATTTGGGGGGCAGAAAGGCCAACGCATCTGTTATGGATCATCGTGTCCCACATATCGCCCAGGATCTTTAGCTCTTCTTCACCGATCCTCTCTACAGTTTCTGCATGCAAAAAAAGTATGGGGTCGCCGTATTTTCGTATCTCACAGATCATATGATTTTCATCTCGCTGAAACCGTTTTAGTGTTATGATCACACATACATATGTATGAAGTTAGTGTATGACCGCCCGGGACATGCATCAGGAAATCTGAACGGCATCTCTTTTGAAGGATTTAGTCTCCCTATGCCGCCATCGAATCTGATATTTATCACCACATTGGGGGGATTTATCGGATGCGGATTTTTTGATATACATACCTTTGACAAACTTGGCATCCCCGCGGTCAGGATCACCGGCGTATCAACACTCGAGGAGCTTCTTGCCGGAAAGATATCTCAGGTGACGGTTGCGGCTGAAAAACTTGGTGTCAGTTTCGAAATGACAGGAATTGATGCACTTTCGCGGTTTTGTTCCAAGAATACTCTTCACCTATAAAAAAGAAAAAATTAGATGCAGTCCTTTAAGTAGAACTTAAAGGGACCGAGGTTTCCGCCATAGTTTCCTGCGGTGATCTTGACTACACCTGGGACTCTGCATGCTGCCTGAACACCAACTTTCATGGCCTCATTTATTGCGGCTTCAGAGACACCGTCAATGACGATCTCATAGACTGCCTTGACGCCTTCGGGGATTTCGGTATCAGGGACCTTCTCACGGATCGTGGGGCAGAACTTTTCGTTGGTGGATGCACTCATGAATTTGTATTTCTTGGACCCGACCTTGGATCCTGATGAAACGATTCCCCCTGGGAATGGCGTGATGACTCCTGGAACGTAGCTGATCGCATCGACTGCTGCTTGTGCTGCAATGAGTGCGGACATCTGGGAGTCACCCAGAATAAGGAAATTTCCGCCGGCAACGCCTTTTATTGCGCCGATCTCTTCCTCAACAATAAAGTCTCCGCCCATGATCGGGATTGACCAGCAGTTGATGCCGCCGACAACGACCTTGGACTCAAATCCATCGCCGAAGAAGTGGAGTTTGATGGGGATGATCTCTTCCAGACCTGCTTTGCCATTGAAAACTGCGGTCGTAGGTGCTGTTAAAACACACTCTGCGATTCGTTCAAGAACCTGTTCTTTGAGTGCTTTCTTGCCGGCGCAGAGCATGATCGCGTAACCTGGACGGTTGTCAGGCGTCTCTGATGCCGGAACAAAGCGTTCGATACCTGCTTCACAGGGACATCCGATCGTTGAGGTTGCAAAGCCAGTTGCTTCAGTTGCTGCTTTGAATGCCCATTCTTTCGTTACTGCAGTGATGATAACACGAGCTGCCCACACCGGAAAGCCCTCTGCATATGTGTCTTCCAGAATTACACCGTTGAAT
>DALTVZ010000136.1 GCA_029987315.1 Methanocorpusculum sp. | reverse complement strand
CACGTTTCGATCCGGACACCGGAGAACCTCCCCACTTTGTAGAGTATGATGTCAACGTCAAGGAATCTGCTAGAGTACTCAATGTACTAGATTCGGTGCGAGATACGATTGACGCAGGTTTTGCCTATCGACACTGCTGCCGCGGAGGGCAGTGTGGTTCGTGTGCGATTCGCGTGAACGGTGAACCGGTTCTTGCATGCATGCAGGAAGCACGCGAAGGTGACGTCATCGAACCGCTCGAACTCCCAAGAATCAGGGACCTCGTAACTGATATTGCCCCGGTTATGGCGCAGATCGCATGGATGAACAGCGGATGCTCCTGTACGCCGATAACTCATGAGGAGATAGAAGAGATCAAACCTCTGCGGGAGTGCATCGAATGCTACTCCTGCATCTCTTCCTGCCCTGTGATCTCGGCATCTGGCTACAAAGGCCCGACGATCATGCGGCAGGAGCAAAGACTGAATCTCGATCCGCGGGACACGGATGACAGAATCCTGGAAGCGATCGATAAGGGATTGTTTTCCTGTACCATCTGCCATAAATGTGTTGAGGTCTGCCCAAAAAAGATTGATACCCCTCGAAAAGCTATAGAAAAACTTCGGGCAGTAGCAGCAAAGAGAGGTCTTTCTCTGCCTGCCCACAAAGCCCTTGCTTCTCTCATAGAAAAAACCGGGCGCTCGGTCGAGAGAAAGGAGCCGACGTTTCTTGAGCGGATACCAGATGTGATTGAACCTGAAGGAGAGGTCAGAGCAACCGTTGGATTTTTTGTCGGATGTATGTTCAACGGACGAGTGATCCAGCCGGCTCTTGATGCAATGGAGGTTTTGCGCCTGAACGGGATCCGGATCATCATTCCAAAAGATCAGGTCTGCTGCGGTTCACCGCTGATCAGGACAGGACAGGACGGCTTCATTCCCGAATTGCAAAAACGCAACATCGATGCATTTGTCAAAGCAGGCGTGGATACGGTTTTGACCATCTGTGCAGGATGCGGCTCTACGCTGAAAAATGATTACGATACACCGTTTAGAGTTGTTGATATCACCGAATTCCTCTGTGAGATCGGATATAAAATGCCTGAAAAAGTGGCAGGTACCTACACGTATCACGATCCGTGTCATTTGCTTAGAGGGCAGGGTATCTCAGAACAACCCCGCATCCTGTTGAACTCGGTTGCTGAAAAGTTCGTGGAGATGCCGGCCAGATGCTGCGGAGCAGGCGGGGGAGTTAAATCCGGTCAACCTGAAGTAGCCGCGAAAATTGGAGCTGTTCGCGCCGAGATGGTAAAAGAGACAGGAGCAGATTGCGTTGTAACCGTCTGCCCATTCTGTGAATTCCATCTCCATCAGGTGACGGGATTGCCGGTCAAAAATATTGCGACCCTGATGCTGGAAGGCTATAAAAAGTAAAAATAAAAAAAAATTATTCCTTTTTCTGCCCTTTTTTCGCCGCGAGAGCGCTCATATATGCGCTCACAGCAGCCGTAACGGCTATGGTTTTTTCCTTGCCCTGACGGAGAGAATCGCCAAGCTGATTCATACGGGTCTCACTTTCACGCATATACCGAGCAAGAGACCGAGTGATCTCTGGATCCTGAAGGAAGTGCGTGTGGGTGTTTCCTGAAATAAAGTCGGGATGATTCATCACCGCATAATGGAGGGGGAGTGTCGTCTTCACGCCGATGATGACATATTCGGTGAGTGCACGGCGCATTCGAGCGACCGTTTCCTCACGGGTCATTGCTCTCGCACAAAGTTTTGCGATCATCGAGTCATACAGCGGCGGGATGGAGTAACCTGCGTGAATACAACTGTCGATCCTGATACCAGGGCCCCCCGGAGACCGATAACGGCTGATTTTTCCTGCGTCAGCCTGGAAGTTGTTCATCGGATCCTCGGCATTCACCCGGCATTCGATCGCATGACCACGGCAGGTTATCTGATCCTGGGCATAGGGAAGCGGCTCGCCTGCTGCGACTTGGATCTGCATTCGTACCATATCGAGGCCGGTAATCAACTCGGTCACGGTGTGTTCGACCTGCAGACGGGTATTCATCTCCATAAAGTAATAATTTCCCGAATCATACAGGAATTCCACAGTTCCCGCGTTTTCATAATCGCAGGTTTTTGCAACGGTGATCGCAGACTGGGTCATTCTCTCACGAAGCTCATCGGTCATGATGGGGCATGGCGATTCTTCGATGAGTTTTTGATGACGTCTCTGGATGGAGCAATCACGCTCAAACATGTGGATCACATCGCCTTTGGAATCGGCGAAGATCTGAACCTCGATGTGACGGGGTCGTGCCAGATATTTTTCGATGAACACCGTTGGGTCACCAAAGGCTGATGCCGCAGTTCTGCTGCATTTTGCGATCGCTTCATCGAGTTCCGCCTCATTGTTGACAATCGACATGCCGATCCCGCCACCGCCGGCGGATGCTTTGACAATCACAGGAAAGCCAATAGATTCGGCAAATGCTTTTGCCTCGTCATGATCGGTACTATGGGTCCAAGGAAGGACAGGGACTCCTGCATCGCGCATAACCCGTTTGGAGTCCAATTTCGAACCCATCATTTTGATGGTAGATTCTGATGGACCGATAAAAGTAAATCCTGCCCTTGTTACCGCTCCGGAGAAGGCTGATTTTTCTGCAAGAAACCCATATCCAGGATGGATCGCATCAGCTCCCGCCATATCGGCCACCTCGAGGATCCTCTCCATATTGAGGTAGCTTTTTGTTGGATGAGCGGCGCCGATAAGAAATGCTTCGTCGGCATACTTCACATGCAAAGCATTTGCATCTGCTTCTGAGTAAACGGCTACAGTTTCTATGCCCATTTCCCGGCAGGCACGCATGACGCGGATCGCGATCTCTCCCCGGTTGGCAACCAATACTTTGTCGAAGTATTCGTTTTTACTCATTGCACCACCACGAGAACGTCCCCGCTCTGGACAACTGCGCCGTTCTCGACGAAGATCACGGTCACCGTACCATCGATCGGGCTGACGACCGGGTTCTCCATCTTCATTGCCTCGAGAACGAGGAGGGTCTCACCGGCAGATACCTTCTGACCTGCCCGGACTTTGATGTCGAGTACCATACCCTGGATACTGCTCTTTACGCCGCCGGGAACGTCTCCGCGGTGACGAGTATCGGTCGATTTCACTGAACTAACGATCGCCTCTCCTTCAACAGAGAGGATCCGGACGGCATATATTTCGCCATCAACCTCGACCTCCATGGATCTGGGGAGATCATATTCAACGGGAGCGATCCCGCTGATAGAGGCCGGAGGTGCTGGAAATTCTTCGGCTTTCTTTTCTCCTTTAAGGAATGCCGGGGCAATTGCGGGATAGAGGATATAGGTGAGGATATCCTCTTCCTTCTTGATGAGTCCCTGTGACTCAGCATCCTCCTTCATCTTGGCATAAATTGGCTCAAGAGTGTCGGCCGGCCGGCAGCAAATACGAGGTGTATCGCCGATGATCGAGGTGACGAGATCCTCGTCCAGCTGTTTGGGACTCTTCCCGTATAGTCCTTTAAGGTAATCACGGACTTCATTGGTCACGGTCTTGTAGCTTCCGCCCATCAATACATTCAAGACGGCCTGAGTCCCGACGATCTGGGAGGTGGGTGTCACCAGAGGAGGGTATCCAAGATCTGCTCTGACCTTCGGGATTTCTATAAGGACATCGTCCATTCTCTCGAGAGCATTCTGCTCTTTGAGCTGGGAAACAAGATTTGAGATCATGCCGCCGGGGAGCTGGTACACCAGAACGTCGCTGTCGATCCTAACTGAGATAGGATCGATAAGGCATTCATATTTACATCTGATATTTGCAGCGGCGATTTTTATTGAACGAAGAGTTGAAAGAGAGATATTTGTGTCGCGAGGGGTCCCGATGAGTGAGGCCACGATACTTTCTGTTGCCGGTTGACTTGTTCCTCCGGCAAAGGGAGACATGGCGGTATCGAGGATATCAACACCTGCTTCGATGGCCGCCTGATAACTCAAGGGGGCGATGCCGCTGGTCGAGTGGGAGTGGAGACAGACCGGGATATCTAGGTGATCTTTGATGCCGGTGATCAGTTCACGGGCGGCCTCGGGCATGATGAGTCCTGCCATATCTTTGATACAGATCGAGTTGCAGCCAAGGTTATAGAGCTCCTCAGCCATATTGATGAAACCGGCGATGCTGTGAACAGGACTGGTGGTATAGCATATTGTGCCCTGCAGGTGATCTCCGTTTTCAAGGACCTGGGTCATGGCCCTCTGCATATTTCGAATATCGTTGAGAGCGTCAAAGACCCTGAAAACACTGATCCCGTTTTCCGATGCGGCAGAGACGAATTTGTCCACGACGTCGTCAGGGTAGTGACGATATCCAACAAGATTTTGTCCCCTAAGAAGCATCTGGATCGGCGTTTTCACAAATATTTTGCGAAGGGCCCGAAGACGATCCCAAGGATCATCGTTTAAGTATCTAATACATGTATCAAATGTTGCCCCGCCCCAGGCTTCAACTGACCAGAAGCCGGCTTTTTCCATCTCGCGGGCGAGACCGAGCATATCTTCGGTCCGCATACGCGTTGCCGCTAGTGACTGATGAGCGTCACGGAGCGTTGTGTCGGTAATATTGAGTTTTGTCATTATGTTCTCCCTGCTCATTCGAGTTATCTAAACCTTTATTATTTTG
>DALTVZ010000135.1 GCA_029987315.1 Methanocorpusculum sp. | reverse complement strand
TTCATTGTACTGGGCGTTGTTTACCGCATCTCCAAGGGATAGTACCAGATCGACACCGTCCGTTTTATTTATGTCATTGATCGTTCGAACTGCGGCATTCAGCACCTGGGTCGTAAACATCGAGACAGGTGAATACGCCGATGGGAAAGGTCGGAGATAACCAAGAGCGATCATCTGGAGTGGAGACTCCTCATCGGTGATGTGGATATCTGATATCGTCGCAAAGGAAAGCAGCCTTGTCCCCTTATCTGCAGGGATCTCGCCTCCGGCGAGTTCATTCCTCACCGTTATCGGCACGCCCTCGGCATATGTCCACTGACCAAACCCGTTAAAATGATAGATGCCGAGATTTTCCGGAGTTATGGTCATATTTGTTCCCGGATCGAGCGGAAGCACGGTCCGTTCCGTTGTGTTGACAGATCCTGTCTGACTCACACATCCGCTTGAAAATACAAGCAGCATGATGACAAGGATCAGTGTTACTGAAAAAAAGCGAGACATATTTTAGTTTTTCTTAGCGAAATAAGTGTATATATTTATCTAAAAAAAAATCAAAAAATCGTATCCAGTCTTCGTCCGAAGTACGGGACGAAGTCTTTCTTTCTGGACACCACACCTGGAAGATGCATCGGTATTTTCTCCCAGTTCATCGCGAGCATTGTTGTTTCATTTGCCGCAGCAAACATATCCGACCCCATCTCGGAAACACTTGTATACAACGCGATATAAATGTCCGGGGCATGCGGTTGATGCATTTTTGTATCCAGTGCCGCATAGATCGCCTCCGTATTGTTTTTCGCATACGCATAGGACGGGACCAGGATCTGGGAGATGATAACACGTTTTCCCGACAGGTTATACTCCTTCGTATCCCGTTCGAGCAGTTCAACCTGTGAGACCCCGGACAGGGACATACCTTCTGCGATCAGCTCGTTTGCGTAGGTGATTGGATCGACCTCTGCGATAATCGAAAGAAACGTCACGGCATCCTCGTCCTGTTTTGTCGTCGTCGACATCTTCAGACCAAGCGTGTCCGAAAGGATCCCGGAAAGCAGGATCCCTGCGATCTGTTTCTCCGGTTTGATGCCCGCTTCCATGAACCGTCTCGTCACGATCGTCGAGGTCGAGCCGACCGGTTCCATATCGAAACGGATCGGCCGAAGGGTCGCCATCGCCCCAAGCCGGTGGTGATCGATGATCTCGATGATGTCGGCGGTTTCGATCCCCTTCACCGCCTGACTATACTCATTATGATCCACCAGGATCACCGACTTTGCCACATCCTCCATCAAAGAGTTTCGGGAGATCGTTCCAAGCAGTTTTCCGCTCTCGTCCACCACACACGCTGTACGATATCTCGAGTTCGAAACGACCTGCTTCACATACTCCATCGTATCCGCCATGCGGACCGTTGGCACGTCAGTTGTCATGATCGTCTCGGCTGGAAGTGTCAGGTGGATCATCTTCGCCACGCCAAATGCGTCAACTTCAGTAGAGATCACTGTCACGCCTTTTTCCGCTGCCGAGGTAAGAAGCCGTTGTCCGACCGGCGCAGAATCGGCGATGATCAAAGCCGCTATTCCCGCCGAGGTCAGGGCAAGTTGTGTTGGTTCATCATCCCCAACTATGGCGATGTCCTTTTTCGTGATGCGGGAGAGGATCACGTGCAGAGCGTCGATCGAAATGTACACCGCCCCTTCCAGAACGGTATGATTTTGTACCTGTACCGTTCCATGAAGGATCCGTGCCAAAGTATCCACGCTCACCGGAGAAACAGCGAGCGTCTCCATTTTTGTGTTTGAAACATATGCCCGTGCAAGACCGTGTTCACTCACGAGCCCGATCAGGTTGCCATCTGCATTCGTGATCGGCAGATTTCGCAGATCGTTTCTGTCCATCAGTTCGATAACATCGATCGTCGGAGTTTCTGCGTTCGCACTTTCCGGGTGGGTGAACGGGATATCGGCCACCGAAGGCTCGACACTGAGAACCAGGGCTGGGTCTTCGGCATCGAACTTTGCGAGAGCAAACTTCGATTCGGCGTTCATATCACCGCATCGTGCGGCAATATACGTATTTACACCCTCCCGGTTCAGAAATGCCGCATAGCCGATAGCACTACAAATACTGTCTGTATCGGGGTGGCGATGGCCTATAACATATATTGATTTCAACTCAGAAGCTCCTGGCGAGATATACGTATAGTTTGGCGGTTTATTAGATAGAGTTTTTCCGGCAGAATTTTTCTGCCACACAAATTATTAAGACATTTCACCCCTTACCTATGTGGCATCATGCACAAGGAAGAATTACTTGAGCTTCATCAGATATTTTTTGACATCAAGGTATATTATGAGTCACTTAATCCTGATCTGAAGTTTACCCAATACAATGCGCTGAAAATCACTCCGGATATGGTCAACCGGAGTAAACTTGAACACAAATATGCAATATTCATTCTTGGCTCCGAGATCGCTTCTGCTATGAAAGAGATCGAGACCATCTCATCACGCGGCATCCCCACCCGCATGAAAGAGCTCGCCGACCGCACGCTCAAAGAAATGGAATCTGAAAAAGGACAGTAAAAAAAGTGGGGGTCACCCTCGATCTATTTTATTTTTTTGTAAATTCGATCGCGATCACGGAACAGGTTTTCTCGTCGCTATCCATAACAAGGGCATTCTTTTGCGAAAATCCCGATCCGGCGATAGCGAAATTCAGCTGATAATTCAGATCACTTGTTTTGGTCCAAGTGAAATTCGATGGGAGTGTCATTCCCATACCTGCAGTGGAAATTTTCCCAGTACCGTCCTTGTTGAAGACCAGGGTGTGTTTCTCAAAATATCCGTTTGGGTTGTTATTTTCTCCAGTCCAGGTCCCGATGATTGGATCCAGTTCTTCAGGAGCCACGATTTCTACAATGTCTGGCGTGGTGATACAGCCAGCAGTAATGAGGCACAGGAATATGATTCCCGCAATCAGGAATACAAAAATATTTTTATTCATACCAGAAATAGAGTCGGGTATTATATATTTATTTCCTACCTTCTCTGTCCTGCCGTATCAGATAATCTGCGAGAAGTTTTGGGATAGGGGCGGTCATACAATGCCAATTGGGTGTGCCGTTCACTTCAAGGACCGTATATCCACCGCCTTCGAGCGGGAGAAGGTCGACCCCGCAGTAATCTATTCCCACCGCACGTGCTGCTCCCTCTGCTGCCTCCGCCATATCTTTTGGGATCTCGACGGCCATTCCACATCCTCCCTGATGGATGTTGTGGGTCAGATGTGCTGATTCGCGTTTTATTGCGCCCACTGCCTGATTATCGATGACGAATATTCGGTAGTCACGATCGTTTTTCACATACTCCTGCACGTAATACGGCGGCTCTTCTTTGATCTCGTCGACCGAATGGAACAGATAAATCCCGTTCCCGTCAAATCCGTAGACCGGTTTGTAGACCGCTTTTCCGTCATGGGCATCAATGAATTTTTGGACTACATTTTTGCTATTCGTAAAACAGGTATCCGGACTTGGTGCTCCTGCTCTAATTATTTTTGCGGTGGTGGTGACTTTGCTTGCACAGGTGGCGATGGCTTCAGGGGAATTGATCACATGATTTTCCAGTTCAAGTGCTTTGAGAAGTTCAAACTGCACGCCGTCCTGTTTGATACCGCAGGCCCAGATGGTCTCTCCACAAACAGGGAGATCGAATGGATCGACGGATGGAAGATCAATGATGACAAACGGCACGCCTCTTTTTTTGAGCTCGGCCTGGACCATACCGGTGGAGTTATCGGCTGGGGTATCGGTGGGTTTTGGAATTATATGGATCATTAATTTGTGTTGTTTTGGTGAAGTAATAAGTCTGCCTGATTGGCGGGCGGGCTACCCCATAGGGGTGGCCTCAGCTGAGCAAGTTTTCGGAGAAAACTTGCGAGCAAGGCATTTGCCTTGCGGGCTAGCCTCTTCGGTAGTTTTGTGTTTTTGTGTTTTATTTCGTGTGATGGTAAATACTTCCCAAAGGACCCCTTACACGAAGCAAAAAAAATTATGAATACATTCCGTCAGTGAGTGGCATATTTTTCGGCTTTCTCCCCTGTTTCACAGCCTCGATCGCCAATGTGAAGTCCTCATCACGGACCTTCGTTCTTTCTCCCCGAACGGCATTCATGCCGGCTTCCACACAGATCGCCATAAGCTCTGATCCGTTCATGTCCGGCGTCTCCTTTGCGATTTTCTCAAGCGAGACGGTCTTATCCAAATGCATCTTCCGTGTATGGATGGAAAGGATCATTCTTCTTCCTTCTTCGTCCGGGAGCGGGAACTCGATGATCCTGTCAAAACGTCCCGGTCGAAGCAATGCCTGATCCAGGATATCCATTCTGTTCGTTGCCGCGATGATCTTAACATTGCCCTGAGTATTGAAGCCGTCCAGCTCTGACAAAAGCTGCATCAGGGTCCGGTTCACCTCATGATCGCCGGCTGAGTAGGCATCATTACTTCGGGAGGATCCGATAGCATCGATCTCGTCGATGAAGATGATCGCCGGTGCCTTCTCTCGTGCAAGAGCAAAGAGTTCTCTGACAAGACGGGCTCCCTCACCGATGTACTTCTGGACGAGTTCGGATCCGACCACCTGAATAAATGCGGCATTCGTTTCCCGGGAAACCGCTTTTGCCAAAAGGGTTTTTCCTGTTCCGGGCGGCCCAACGAGAAGTACACCTTTTGGCGGTTCGATCCCTACCTTCTCGAACAACTGAGGTTTCAGGAGTGGGAGTTCGATCGCTTCGCGTAACAACACCTTTTGCTTGTCCAGTCCGCCGACATCTGAATACCTTACGTTTGGAGCGATCTCGACCTCCATACCGGAGATGAATGAGTCATATTTGTTAGGGAGGACCTCGACGACGACAAATGACTGAGGATGGAGTGCACACTGTCTTCCAGGTATGAGATCGGCTGGTTTAACGTTCTCTCCCACTTTAGAGAGGAACTGTGGGCCGGTCGTGCTCCTGACGATGACCCGCTCATCGGATGCGAGAGATTCGATCGTTCCTATTACGAGCGGCGGGGTTCTGTATTGTTCAAGCTCGCCTTTGAGTTTTTTTGCCTCGCGTTTATACTGGTCCCGTTCTGATTCGCTTGCCGCAGATTGCAGTCTAAGTTGCCTGACTGATTCCCGCAGTTCATAGTTTCGGCCTTCTAGGTCATTATTGGCTTTTCTGAGTTGTGCGAGCTCGTCTGACGAAATAACCGGTTCTACAGAGATGATCGGCCTCACCACGTCCTGGTTTTCATCCTGCCCTAATTTTGTCATTAGTATGCCCTTTGATTGTATATCTGATGAATTCAGTAAAGTATCTTTCGGAATAGGTTGTCTTTGGATTTGACAGGTATGATCGAAAAGCGATTTTTGATGTTGGATCCTTCAGTGAGCTACCCTTTTGCCGGATAGGAAAAGGGTTAATGTATGTAAGAGGAAATATAGATGAGCGAGTATATCATGCAGACAGAATATTGTGAGTTATGCGGGGTGCCACTGACAAAGAAAGGCAGATTGGTTCAGATCGAGGGAGCAAAACCAATGAGGGTTTGTGATAAGTGTGCCAAACTTGGTACCGAGGTCCAGGCACCAAGAGGTCCTACCCAGTCATTTGGCCACCCAACGATCGTGGCAAAAACCCCGGCTCACGGAGGTCAGCAGCCTAACCGTAAGCGGGATATGTTCGATTATATCGAGGGTGATATCGTTGAGGATTATCCCCAGAAGATCTCTATAGCAAGGTTGGCCAAGGGCTTTACCCAGAAGGATCTTGCATTCATTTTGAAGATGCAGGAAGGAGATATCAAAAAGTTCGAACGCGGCGACCGTGCTCCAACAGAGGCCGAACGCAAGAAACTTGAGAAGGAGCTTGAGATCGATCTTCTGGATGTGTCGGATGATGATGACAAGCTCCAGAAAGGCGGCATTGCATCCACTACACTCGGCGATGTTCTTCAGGTGAAGAGGAAATAATGTCGTCCCCGCTCATTCTTGTGAACTTTAAATCATATCGCGAAGGAGCAGGCAATTCGGCAGGTCAGATAGGATCGGCAGCAGAACTTGTTATGCAGGAGTCGGGGATAACGATCGGTGTTGCTCCGCAATTTCTGGAGCTTCGCCCGTTTTGCAATCACTATGAGATCCCGGTGTATGCTCAGCATATCGATGCAGTTGAAGGGGCGTTCACCGGGCGTATCCCCGCCTTTACCGTGCGGGCAGCAGGCTGTGTCGGGTCGCTGATCAATCACTCGGAACGGAGACTTACTATTGCAGAAATCGAGGCATGCGTGGAGGCGGCGAAGTTCAATCATCTGGAATCGGTCGTCTGTACGAACAATGTTGGAGTTTCCGCGGCCGCCGCCACATTTGCTCCGACCTATGTGGCTGTGGAACCTCCCGAGCTTATCGGTTCAGGGATCTCAGTCACGACGGCGGATCCAGATATCATCAAAAATACCGTTGCAGCGGTGAAGCGGATCAACCCGGATGTGAAGGTCCTCTGCGGAGCAGGGATCCAGTCGGGTCAGTGCGTGAAGACGGCAGTGGATCTTGGAGCGGATGGTGTTTTGCTTGCATCGAGCGTAGTGAAGGCAAAGGATCCTGAGGCCGTGCTCCGTGATCTGATATCTCTGTTGTAATACACAAAAAAATAATTTAGAATATCTTGACCATTTATTTTTTTTAACTATAATTTTCTCTATACTTCTTTCCAATCGAAATTATCTTTACCTGCTCCGATCTCAAAATGACATTTCACGATACCGATATCCACTT
>DALTVZ010000134.1 GCA_029987315.1 Methanocorpusculum sp. | reverse complement strand
TGCATGTCTGCAAACAGTCGTATCCGACAAAGAGGCTCCGCTGGCATTACAGGTCGCGGCATGAGTCTCTGATCGCGGTATCCAATGAGGAGTTTTATGACGGGGCGCTGATGGTCTTCCCCTCGCCTCGGCATGAGACCCCTGATCTGGGTCTTTCATTCGTGCATGTGCAAAACACGGTCTACGAACGCGGCAAATCTGGGATCAACAAAGGCGAGGCCCAGGTGGTTGCCCAGTCGGTGATCTCGTACTATCAGAAGTTCCCTGACAAAACTCTCGGCGTTGCCACCTTCTCGACCCGCCAGCAGGAGGCCATTCGTCACGAGGTGGATATTTTGCTGCGTGATAATCCTGAGGTCGAGATGTTGATGAGGCCGGCAAACGGCGAGCACTTCTTTGTGAAAAACCTTGAAACCGTCCAGGGCGATGAACGTGACACGATACTTATCAGTATCGGGTATGGGTTCGATGAAAACACCCGGCTTTCCCGAAACTTCGGGCCGCTGAATCAGTCAGGCGGCGAGCGGCGGCTGAATGTTCTGATTACCCGAGCTCGGGAACGATGTGTTGTCTTTTCCAACTTCCGCGGTGCTGATCTGCAGGTCGATTCCGATTCTTCTTCAGGTATCGCTGCTCTCGCCAAGTTCCTCACCTATGCGGAGGATCGCTCATCGCTGACCTGCAGTACAATTCCTGCGGTTTTGGATGATTCCGGATACTTTCCGGGTTCTGTCGGCGTCATGCTTGAGGATCATAACTATACGGTCTCCCGCAATGTCGGGTGTGCCGGTTTCAGAATCGATCTTGCGGTTTTAGATCCAAAGGATCCAGGCGTGTATCTGGCAGGTATCCTGTGTGACGGGCCAAATTACTGGTCCTCTGAGGTGACCCGGGATCGGGACCGTCTCCGGATCCAGGTCCTTGAAGGGCTTGGCTGGAATCTGATCCGTGTCTGGTCTTCTGAGTGGTTCCAGCATCCTGTCTCCTGCACGAAGATCCTTCTGGATTATCTGGAAGAGGTGCAAAAACCGGTCGAGCAGGTGGTTGAACCGGAGGTAATTCCGGTAAAAAAGGTGAAGGCTGCTGCTTCTCCAGCATTGGCGAAGAAAAAGCCGGATGAAGCCGTATCACCGGTCTATTCGAAGGTTGATCTCGAGCCGTATGTTTCCTGTGCCGAGTGCGAACTTGTGAAATATCACCAGTTTGCCTCAGTGCCTGATCATGTACTTGCAACCGCGATCCTCCAGATCGTATCCGTCGAAGGACCGATCTCCGGAAACATTTTGAATGCCCGGATCAAGGAGCTTGGGCGTGTGCCGAAGATGACGCCGGCAATCAAGAAAAAGATCGCTTCTCTTTCGGCCGATGAGGTGATTGCAGATCGCCTGACTGTGGATGAGGAGGGTTTTTATTCTGTTCCTGAGAAGGATTTATCAGCACGTGAACGGCCGGCAAAATGGTCGTGCGACGATGTTTCGCTCTCTGAGATCGGTCTTGCGGCCGAGATCCTTCTTGGCAAACAGTTTGCCACGCCTAAGTCTGATCTGATCCGGCAGACCGCTCTGGTTCTTGGATTCAAACTGACAGCTCAGGTCAAGAGCCGTGTGGAAACAGGGATAGATGCAGCAATTTCCTCCGGAGCGATCAAAAAAGAGGGTCAAAAACTTGTTCGGGCTTCGGAATGATATTTCCAATCCTTTTTTGTAATGGCAGGTCCAACAAAATACCCAGCAGTCTTTCGGATTTTTAGATAATATGTTTGAGTCGATTTCCGCAGTAACAAACTCCGCCGGGTATCTTTTGGAAGGGGTAGGTGTGACCCTCCTTCTCGTTGGACTCTCTCTTTTCATAGGGTTTATTTTCGGGATAATGCTGACTCTTGGCCAGGTCTATGGCCCAAATCCGGCTCGCTGGTTTGTTGGCGTCTATGTCTGGTTTTTCCGCGGTCTTCCCAATATCGTCTTATTGTTCTTATTCTATTTCGCGCTCTTTCCGTTCATCGGCTTCGATATGCCCGTCTTTGGCGTCGCCGTCACGGTGCTTGGACTTAGGAGTGCAGCCTATCAATCCCAGATCTTTCGAGGGGCGATCCAGTCATTGTCTGATGGACAGATGCTTGCCGCACGTTCCCTTGGCATGACCCGCTGGCAGGCGATCCGGTCGATAATTTTACCCCAGTCGCTTCGTCTTTCCCTGCCGGGATGGTCGAATGAGTATCCGGTCCTTCTGACCGATTCATCGGTCGCCTATGTGATCGGCGTGGCAGAGCTTTTGACCAGAACGAGTCAGGTCATCTCTCGGACCGGTGAACCGATGATATTGTATCTCTCCTGCGCTATCATATTCATTCTGTTAAATTACGGTGGCATGATGATCATTCAATATGTGGAAAAGAAGGTCCGGATCCCGGGATTCGGCAACAACGAGGCTGAGTGTTTATGAGTGATGTTCCTATTCTGAGAGTCGAGAATCTTTCCAAGTCATACGGGGATCTTGAGGTCCTGAAGTCCGTCTCATTTGAGGTGCACAAAGGAGAAAAGAAGGTGTTTGTCGGACCATCCGGTACCGGAAAATCCACGCTTCTTCGGTGTATCAATCAGTTGACCGTTCCCGATAGCGGATTTGTGTATCTGAATGGCGAGGAGATCGCTCACTCAGGCAAAAAAATCAATGCATACCGCCAGAAGATGGGAATGGTCTTTCAAAACTTCAACCTCTTTGATCATCTCACTGCTGTTAAAAATGTGGAGCTTGCCCTGATAAAAGTAAAAAAGATGGACAAGAAAGCAGCACGGGCAAAAGCGATGTATGAGTTGGAGCAGGTCGGTATGGCAGACCGTGCGGACTCCTATCCGGCCCAACTGTCCGGAGGGCAGGCCCAGCGTGTTTCGATAGCCCGAGCTCTCGCAATGGATCCAGAGGTCATGCTGTTTGATGAACCCACCTCGGCGCTGGACCCTGAGCTGAAACGTGAGGTCATGGAGGTGATGCGGACCCTTGCGGCACAAGGAATGACCTGCATCGTCGTTACGCATGAGATGAAGTTTGCAACCTCTTTTGCCACCGAGATTTATCTGATGGAGAAAGGTGAGATCGTTGAACATGGTCCGCCGTCCGAGATCCCAACAAGCCCTGGCTTTGTGAAGACCCGTGCATTTATGGGCAGTTACGCAGACGAGTGATATGGATAATCTGACCAGCACATCTGTGCCCTTAGACGGGCTGAGCTGTTTTTTTCAGGGCACCTTAGACGCCATCATCTCCCAGATCCCGTTCTGGCAGGATATTCTTCTCCCAGCTCTCTTGAACGGGTTAGTGGTGACGATGCAGCTTGTGATCCTGACGGCACC
>DALTVZ010000133.1 GCA_029987315.1 Methanocorpusculum sp. | reverse complement strand
ATGTAGCCGCGTGAACCTGGACTGACACCCTCTTGGAAAATTCCGTAAGGACAGACTATGGTGCACATATTGCAGCCTTTACACCGGCGTTCATTGATAACGAGCTTCATTATTAATACTAATAATATTATGGGTCTTTAAGAGGCTAAAAGTTCTTCCGTTGAGTACGCGTGATGACATGTATCAAAAGAAGATTCTCTGCCTTTGCCCCTTTGAAGCGAGAGGGGCCAAAAAGATGTGTCAGCGATCAACGGAAAAAAGCCGGTCAAAAATATCGACTCTCTCTGGTTGAGAAAGATATGGGGTCTATGGGAATCCTTATCCATTTGAAAAAGAAGAATTATTAACAATTAGAGGGATACAATTGCAAAAAAATGTCAGAACCTCACTACGACTTGAGCTCAAAGACAAACCTGGGCAATTACTTGCCGCAATAGAACCAATATCAAAAAGCGGGGCAAATATCATCACGATCTCCCATCAGCGCGACACGAAATCCGTGAGCGGGGATCTCATAGTTGATATAGTCATATCTCTTGCTGAGTCGCGGCTCGTCGAACTGATGGAGGCTCTTCGTGCAAACGGCGTGGCGATCGTTCGAGTCGGGACCGAGCATCTCACCTGTAAAAAAACCTTCATACTGATTGGGCATATACTTCACACAGATCTTACCGATACGGTCAACCGGATCGATGAAGAAAACGTTTCCGAGGTGACCGAGCTTGAGATCTTCATGCCTGGGATAAATCAGCCATCGACTGCAAAACTCACCATAAAAGCGGTGAATGAGATCGAGATGACTCAGGCAGTGATGATCCTCAAAGAAATCGCTGCCGAAAAACATCTTCTCATCATCAACCAGATGGGAGGCGGCTTATGAAAATATGGAATGTCGCTCTGATCGGTCTTGGATCGGTAGGACGTGGCGTCGGTGAGGTCCTCTTAAAAGACGGCCGATTCCGTATCGTTGCTGCGGCAGATTCAAAAAGCGGTATGGTAGATCCAGCCGGGATCGATATCGAACAGCTCCTCGCTAAGAAAAAGAAGACCGGCCGTTGTGGGGATGCCGCTTGGACGGCGTCACGTATCGCAAGTGAAGCCGAATATGATATCCTTGTCGAGGTGACCCCAACCAATGCAGAAACTGGGGAACCAGCTCTTTCCATCGTAAAGTCGGCTCTTGGACGGAGAAAACACGTCGTTACCTCAAATAAAGGGCCAGTTTCCCTCGCATCAAGAGAGCTGCTGACACTTGCAGAAAAAAACAATGTTGGATTCCTTTTCGAAGGGACCGTGGCCGGAGCCGTCCCCATTCTTCGCGGAATAAAATATGGACTTGCCGGCAACAAGATCAAAGCCCTGTATGGTGTTTTGAACGGGACCTGCAATTATATTTTGTCCAGAATGGAGGAGGAGGGTCTGACTTATGTACAGGCACTCTCTGAAGCACGTGACCTTGGTTATGCCGAGGCGGATCCAACGTACGACATCAACGGGACCGATGCCGCGATCAAACTGGTCATTCTCGCAAACACAATGCTTGGAATGGATGTGAAGCTTGCTGATGTAAAACGCACAGGTATTTCTGACCTGACCGTTGACGCACTTTGGATGGCCGAGGATACCGGTCACGCGATACGCCTGATCGCGACCCTCTATCCGGAGAAAAACCTCCTTGAGGTGTCGCCCCGCCTTCTCCCCAAAGAAAATCCGCTCGTAGTGTCTGGAACGCTCAACGCGGTGACCGTAGAAACCGAGTATGCAGGGCCCATTACGTTTATCGGCCGTGGTGCCGGTTCTGTTGAAACGGCCAGCGCGATTTTGTCCGATCTTTTGTTTATTGCAGACAAGTATGACAGATAAGGAAAAACTCAGCGGTGTTCTCGAACGCCGCGGAGCATTTCTCGCTGCGACAAGGCAGATGACCTTCGAAGCAGGTCACTTCACCACTGCTGACCTTGCAACTGCCGTGAACATTCCCCGTTCGACAGCCAATGACTGGATAAACCGGCTGTTGAAAGAGGGGTGCATTTTTCTAAAAGAGGAACCCCGGGGCAGAAATCCCGCACAATACGCCTCCAGAAGTGCACTCCCGCAAACCACCTGCAAACGGATATTTACGACTCTTGATGGCAGTGACGTGGAGATATTCCACGAATGCCTCTCGAGCGGATGCGCAGGGTTTTGTGAATTCCATCACCGAAAAGCCGGCGGAGCTGCCATCTCGATCACCCGCGACGGGATGATTTTTCGTGAGCGTGCAAGGATCGGCGAGGCAGGCGAGCTTATGCTGGGTCCTGCCGCCGTGGGTCTTGCTTCGGTGAAAAAAGACGGGGACGATATCATACAGACGATCCATTCCATCCCCGGTGGGCCGGCGTACTCGTTGTCAGCGATGATGGGGCACGCAAAAGGGGTCAAGGGTGTGGAGATCGCGGCGTCATGCGGTGTTGTCACCGGCGATGTGCGAACGCCCGCCTTAACGCCTGTGACGATCGGCGTGGATGATACCGATCGAAAAGGGTGCGGGGGCGCGACCTTTGCTTTATCCCAGGCACTGATGAAGTATCTGACCGATCCGGGACACGTGATCGGGATCAGGCATCAGGTCGCTGCCCTGTTTGAGGGCATCGAGGAAAAAACCGCGGGAAACTCCTGCAGTTTCATAGAACTTGCAGTCGATCCAAGTGCCCTCTCCTCACTCGCCGCCAAGGTCTGCAGATTTGTCGAGGAAGAAAGTGTCTCCGAAGAGTGGGGGGTCGCGATCCTGACAAAAATAACTGTGCCCTATGACCTGCTGATGCTTGGAAAAAAGATCCGGCAGGAACGAGTGTCGATGGAGGAGGTCCTGGATGTTGCAAAACGTTTTGGCGTCCAGGTCTATGGAAAACGAGGGATCATCGGGGCAGTGGGCGCAGTGTGTCTGAAGTCCCAACCGCAAGAGGTCCTTCTTGATCCAAAGATCCCCATCGTCGAATAATATCTATTTTAAAAGAGTTTCTGGGGCGTAATCTTAGGTTTTACTTTGATTTCGTGTATGGGCTAAGTGTGGATACATGTGATAAACCCAACCGCGAATGTCTGATTAGGTGAAAAGTTGATGTCTAGGTGTGGCTTTATTAAAAAAGAACCGCGAATCTCCGCGAATTAACGCGAATCGCATTTTTTTCTTGCGTTCGGGTGCTCTGCTCCGGCTTATCGCCTACGCAGGAATCGCACGCCGTCTGGAAAAATGCTACCGGAAAAACCGGCGTGCCGGTTTTTCTTTTACCGTGCAGAAACATTTTGATTATTCAGATACTTTTCATCTGAGTATATGTGCCATCCATATCTTCATTCCAAAATATATCATTTTT
>DALTVZ010000132.1 GCA_029987315.1 Methanocorpusculum sp. | reverse complement strand
CAGAGTTTTCCCTCGTTGACCGGGGATCGCTGAGACGGCTGGGCATCAATGATTTTGCCATCCTTCACAACTAGGTTGAAGGAACAGCCGGTCCCGCAATACGGGCAGGTTGTTGTTACGTACTTTATGTCCATGGATAAAACCTTTTTTTTGGCCCCAATTTCACACCATTCGATAAATCTGCTACCCAGGCAAACCTATCCAAGTTTGGGGGACAATTAAAATTTCCAAGTACATGGTATTAAAGTGCATTCATCGGTGTCATGGGGTATATATACCTAAGTGAAGAAGGAATTTCCTAAATCCTCATTGCAGTTAGCGATGTATCAACCAGTTAATCTTTACATTATCACAATGATAAATGATGTAGAATTCCATCGCGCAAATAAGTTAAGTTAATGCCATTGCTAAAATTCAACGTCGGCACAGAGTTATTTGATCAAAACGGTAGGCTTGATAGTTTGATGATAGGAATGAAAGATTGTTTTGTTCGTTCTCCTGGATGCAGATCATCTCTTGTTCATATTATTATAGTGGGTCGGCCAACAAAACCAATCAGAGATGTATTGATTATATCTTTTCCGAGGGAGATGTATAGCTATGGATAAACGTGTGTGGAGTATCGAACTTCCCCCATCAAGCGGCTCAAATTATACTGTAGTTGATTATTATCTCAACGATCTGGGCATTTTTGCAAAAACCGAACTGAGAACCAAAAAGAGCGGAGCAGTCGCTCAAATGTGGGGGTTTCGTGCCGGTAAAAACAAAATAAAAGGGACCGACTATCTGGCACAGGCGCAAAAAAGACAGGCTCTTCTCTGGCAAAAAATACGAGAGGTTGTGGTTTCTGATTCCAAGATCACTGTTCGCGGAAATAGCCAAACAGAGATAGTTATCTTCTGTTCCGAAGAAAATTTTTCGGATGTCAATGGCTTTATCCAGCGCATGATAACATCACATCCTAAGGAGAAGGGACCGAGCACGAAAGCTGCCGGTTGGTTGTGCTGGGAGCAGGATGAGGACTGGGAAGCAGGCGACTCACTCGAAGCGATGGTCAATGCAGAAAGAAACGCAGGCGAGCGGTTCATCGAGGACGATATTCTCGAAGAGACAATCCTTCGATAGAAACGAATATATCTTATCATACGAAATATGAGGTAATCATGGGTGCGTTTTTCGATAGCCTAAAAACCAGTGCCAAAGTCGGTGCTGATGAAGTAAAGAAAACAATGCGGATAAGCCAACTTCAATCAGAGATCAGCCAGCTGGAAAAGAAGCAGAACGATATTTATGCCGCGATCGGCAGAATGGCGGTAGAGGCGGATGGTGCAGAGAAATTTGGAGATGTTGGAGCGAATCTTGCAGAACTGCAGGAGGAAGCTGCCGTAAAAAAAGCTGAACTCAACGAACTCAAACCCCCTGTCGAAGCATCAGCAGAAAGTGGAGATGGATTCTGTCCAAGCTGCGGTACGAAGTACACAGCAGGAACAAAGTTCTGCGGCTCCTGCGGCGGAAAACTCAACTGATTTTTTTATAGGGCTTGCGGATGAAGGGTCTGCCAACACCCACTTTTTTTGATCTATTCCGGGCTGACCTCTTTTTTATACTGAGGGAAGGCGATGGCAAAGAACACCAGAGCTATTCCCGCATATTGGATCAGTGAGACCGACTCCCCAAGTATGAGGACGGCACAGATGATGGATGCCGGCAACTCCGAGGAACACAGGATCGTGGCGGCTCCTGTTGAGATCCGCGGAACTGCTATGGCAAACAAAACCATCGGCAAAACGCATCCTATCGAGCCTAAACTGAGCCCATATCCCCAGATGCCAGTCGCAAAGGTACCTTCGATAAAGAATCGGGGACCAAAGAGAAGTGTCAAAAGGAGAAGCGTGGAGCTGATAATCAGAAAACTTCTGTTCAGCGGATGCATACCGATCTCGACCCGGCCAAGCATGAACATATATAATGCGTAGAACAGGGCTGAGAGAAGCCCAAATATAATGCCTGAAGGGTCAAGCGGGGCTCCAAGACCTGAGAAACTTGCTGCAAGCAATGTTCCGATGATAAGAATAACTACGGAGATGACGATTTTTGGCTGAGGGAGTTTTCTCTCAGCGATCATCTGGATCACGACCCCCATCCATGCGAACTGGAAGAGGAGAATCACGGTGATGTATGCGGGAATGGTCTGCAGAGATAAACAATAGGTCACCGTCACAAGACCGATACATATCCCTGCAAAGACCACGCCAAGAATGCGCCGGAATAACGGTTTTGGTTCAGTAGTTTGAACTGAGGGCTGCTTTTTCACCCGGCGAAAGAGGAAAAAGCCAACCACGACAACGAGCAGGATCAGCCATCCGTAAAAATACTGGCTCATGACCACGTCGTTCCACGAATATCCTGCGGCATATGCTAACTTTATCGTGGGGGATGAAGGTCCGTAACAGCAGCCCCCTAGAAAAACAAGAAGCGGGAATATGAGCAGGCGCAGGTCCATTTATGTCCTTAATCCATGTGCGGTCTACATGGATTAAGTCAGCAGATAAGCTCTCAAATTCACGAAAAAAGATTTTTTGCGGTATTTTTTTCTAGGAGCAAAAGTGCTTTTTTTATCTCAATATCCGGTGAGAATCCGCCCAAACCGCCGTTGGATCCAACAACTCTGTGACACGGAACTATCAGCACGGTTGGATTTCGTGCCATCGCGTTTCCAACCACACGCGGATGAGTCCCAACGATCTTTCCGATCTCGCCGTAGGTTCGCGTCTCGCCGTATGGGATCTTTGAGACCTCACGATAGATCTGTGCATAGATATTGTCGCCTGATACTGCCGAGGAGGTGAGCGGAGAAAACTCGGTCGCTTTTCCGGCAAGGAATTTGGTGAACTGTACCGGGACCGTTCCCTCAGGCGCTGTTCTAAGGAACCTGACTCGGTGAACGACCGTCCCGTCATAATCGACGGCGACCTTCCAAAGTCCAAAACTACAGGCGCCCTGATGCATTGCTCCCCCATTTGCTCAGTTTGATTTTCGCGGTATCCAGATCACATTCTATCAGTTCAGCCCGCATCCAAGGAGAAAGACCGCGGAAAATATCACCTTCAAGGTATCTTTGATCACCAAGGATCAAAACACCGCGGTCACTTTCGGTTCGAAGCACCCGGCCGAGAGCCTGCATGGACTTGTTGATCGCAGGAAGCGTGTAGGCAATGAACTCACCTTCTGCGCCAAATTTGCGCCGGTAGTAACTGTTGACCATCCGACGAACTGGGGTGAACGGAGCGAGCGGAAGACCGATCACAAGCGCCGCTGTCAGCTGATCGCCCCGATAATCCAGTCCTTCACTCCATTTTCCGCCACATACCGCGAAAAGAATACCGGACTTCTGCTTGCCCGGAAGCGAGATGAACTCCTTCAAGGCGTCGTTTGCCTCGCTTGACTCACGCGGCTCGATGAACACCTGTTTGTTACGGATCTTGCTCTGGCATGCCTCTGCAAATCGGCTCTGCAGTTGATAAGACGGGAAATAGATGGCTGAGTTTCCGGGAAGTTTTGCAAACGCGAGAATATATTCGATGATCGCCTGGGTGTTCTCGGGATTCTGCCGTTTGGAAAATGCCGTGGTGATGTCCAGCGTTCCAAGGATCATGCGGTTTTCTTTTGGGAACGAGTTTGGTAGAGAGAGGGTCTTGACCGGCATTTCGCCGAAGTAATATTTTTTGTATGAATCGACCGGTGAAAGCGTACCGCTGATGAGAATGGTCGCGGCGTGTTTGGAAACAAGCTCCTGAAGACGGTCAGCCGGGTCGATGTTTCTGACCTCAAGCGTGATAAGCTCCGTATCTTTTGTGTAGACGGTCAGAAATGACGGGTCGGTGGAGGATCGATAAAGCCTGATCAAAAACTCGCACAATTTTTCGATCGCGGATTCCCGGTAATCTCCACGTTCGATGCCGCGATCCCGCATCGCCTCTTTGATGGAGATGATATCTTCGAGCATTGCCTCCGGCTTTTCGTAGAGCGAACCTTTGATGATGAACCGGTTGAAGATCTGCGGATCGAACCAGTCTTCTGCTTCGTTCGAACGCTGAAGTCCATCGATGAACTCAGCTATTCGGGGGAGGACATGCCGAACGGCCTCGGATCCGCGGACTTTGTCACGAAGAGATGCGACTTCATTTGCGGCGGCTTCGATGTCGGTGTCTCGTATTTTTATGCTCTGGATCGACTGGACGACGTCGCCTAAATTGTGGGCTTCATCGAGGAGCAGCATGACGTTGTGCTCCTCGCATTGAAGGTTGACGTAGAGCTGCTCTCTGATGTCGTCGTTGAAGAGGTGATAGTAATTACAGATGATGACGTCGGCTCCCTTCGCGGCCGAGAGCATGAGGTCGTAGGGGCAGACTTTTCCTGCGAAGGTGAGGAGTTCGCTTGGCCGGACGATCTGTTTTTGTGCGATCTCGGACTTGCGTCTAAGTTCAGGGGATGGGATCATGCGCCGAGCGCCTTCTTCACCCTGGATGAAGACACGGCTGTTGACGAAGTAGGGGCAGATAAGGGGGTGTTCCCGGTCCTGTTTTCTGATCTGATCGATAATCACTTTGTCGGTGGCGGGATCGAAGGAGCCGCGTTCGGCTCTTTGCTGCATGAGTGAGCTGGTGAATGCCTTGACGCCTTCACATCTGCGATAGACGTCGCCAAATCCCCCGAGCGGGCACATGTTTCCTTTGCCTATGAGGTAAACGAATTTCAGGGTGGGCTGTTTTTTTTGCCTGATGAGATCGAGTTCCCGAATAAATATTTGGAGCTGGGATATGGTTCGAACGGCGACCAGGATCTTTCGTCCATTGGCTTTCGCAAGAAGACTTGCGATCACGCTGGATTTTCCGCTACCGGTCGGTGCGTCGATGAGGAGAACGCCATTTTGTTCGGCGGTTTTTTCGACCTCCTCGAGCATCTCCTTTTGGTTTTTCCGATAGGTTTGGTAGGGAAAATAATCAGCTGTGTCTGCCATGAGTAATGTATTATTTGTCTGGACCCATATCTATTAAGTATGCCTCTTTCGACTCAGACCAAAGATCAGATACTTGCCCTTCTCGCTAAAGTGGAGGTTTGTTCAGAAACGGGAAGTTTTGCCGGGTCCGAGAGGATCATCGCGCCCGATATCGTGGTGTTTGCTCCAAACATGGATCATCACGGACGTGAGGGTCTCTCTCTCAAGCGCCTGAAGTTAGGCGAGATGGTCGTGAAAGGAGAGGGTGTGATCGCCTGGGTGTCTGGTGTGTGCTCCTATAATGGGACGCCATGTCGATTCACGGCAGTGCTTCGGGGAACGGGTCATGCCTGGGAGCTTGTGCAGCTTCATATCGCGTGAGGATTTAGAAAAATTACCTGAGCCCAAGGATCTTTAATAACACCCTATGTTGGATCATTAAGGAGATGTGCATATGAAGCACCATCAGAGAGTACCGTTCACGTTTGTGATCATGGGGTGTGTGTTCTTAAGCATTCCACATTTTCTCTGATTCGGGTTTCAGACCATCGAATGAATAATATTATTTTTGTTAATTTGCGGAGACGCGCAAACCAAAGACTGGCGTTCCGCCTCAAGCGGGCAAAATTCTTTTGCCCCGTATGCGCAGTTCTTTTTTCACATAAAGCCACATCCAACACTACACTTTTCGAATCGATTCAGCATTCGAATCAGTCGCAAATCTGGCAATTTCTTCGACTGAGGTCATATGCTCTGCATCCAATCCGCACTCGCAAGTTACCTTCAAAAACTTGCTCCGCTGAGGGTGGTGATTGCATCCTCAACCCGCCCACCCATAACTATTAGCCACGCAAAAACTAAGCATATTGATTACTTATGGCTACCGCAAAGACCCAGATCGCCGCCGCTCTCCTCATTGGATGGATGGGCACCGTTGCCGCTATCATGATCCTTGCACGGACCATCAACATCGAGATCTTTTTTGTTCTCTGGCTCATCGGCTTTTTGATCAT
>DALTVZ010000131.1 GCA_029987315.1 Methanocorpusculum sp. | reverse complement strand
TGGTCCTTCACGAGCCCATCTACTTTTCTAGAGTAACCTTCTTATGTTTTTGTTTCGTATGAATCAATGATACACCATGATCGAGATATACTCCTCATTAAACGAGACCGGGCTTCCGATCCTGCAGGAGAGCATCACCAAAGGATGCTGGATACGTCTGATCATGCCAACAGAGGAGGAGTTATCTTTTGTCTGTGATAGGCTTCCGATCGAAAAATCCGAACTGACCGTTCTTCTGGACGAGGAGGAACGTCCGCGGGTGGAGCATGACCAGGACTTTTCTCTCATCATTATGGATACGCCCTATGTGGTGATCGAGGATGATATCGAGTCATATACAACGATCCCGGCAGGTTTTATTCTCCTGCCCGAGGTGATCATAAGTGTCTCTCTGCGTAAAAATCCTGTTCTCGATCTGTTCTCCGCTGGAAAAATCAAAAACTTTTCCACAGACAATCATGCCGGATTCATCCTGCTTTTTCTGTACAAAAATGCCGGGGTCTTTGTCCAGAATCTCCGTATGATCGATAAACGAACCACCGAGATCGAAAAGACCCTGAAGAAATCGACAAAAAACGAGGAGCTATTCCATATGCTCACGCTCTCAAAGTCGCTTGTCTATATCACCAACTCACTTAAAGGGAATGCGGGCGTTCTCGAAAAACTTTCTAAATCCCAGAATGTGACAGGCACTCTCACAGAAAAAGACCGGGATGTTCTCGACGATGCTATCATTGAAAACTCTCAGGCTATGGAGATGGCACAGACCTATGCCGAAACCATCACCAGTACGATGGGTGCATTTGCCTCGATCATCAATAACAATGTCAACTGGATCATGAAACTCTTCACCAGTTTTGCAGCCATAATGGCTATCCCTATGGTGGTTGCTGGTTTTTTTGGGATGAATGTCGCCATACCAATGACTGAATATCCATTTGCTTTCATCTCGATCGTCGTAGGATCACTTGGCGTATCGGCCGTGCTGATATTTGTGATGATGAAAAAAAGGATCCTTTAGCTTCGAAACACGAAGCATCCCCACCCCATACATTCTCTTCCATAGAAAAGATACTCATCCTGGATCTGTTCGAGATAATCGTACATCTCTTTCGTGATCGCATTTTGCCAGACTGCAGACTCATATTCGTCCCACTCGTCAGGTGAGGAGCAGAGCAGACCTGCAAGCGTGAATCTCAGATCCCGTGCCGTGGATATTAGTTCGAATGATGTTGGGACCTGGGTCCATTCTCTCGAAAACTCCGGCGGTATAGAATTTTTCTTCCAGAACCTATCCCCGATCACCAGACTTCCCCCCTCCTTTACAAATCCGGCAAGATGTTCGAGGGTCCGTTCTGCTCCCCCGAAAATAAATGATGTGCCAAGGGCACAGACCACATCATACGGCCTATCCGGGATGTACGTTGCGGCGTCTCCTTCAATCACCGAGATACCAGTACCTTGGAGAAGATCTTTTGCGCGGACCGCGGATTCATTTTGCCGTTCGATGCCCGTTCCAGAGATACCAAACTCCTTTTGCCAGAGACTTAGCAGTGTTCCGTTCCCGCATCCTATGTCCAGAACAGACATTCCAGGTTGAAGCCCAGCATATTTTCCAGCCATGATCAGCTTTTTTTCAGAAATAGGGTTCATAATACTCATATTTCCCTGTGTCAACAGCCCAATCGTGTCCTCATCCATATACACAATACTTGTTGTTCACCACTAAAACAATATTGCACAGATAATTTTGCTAATTACGCAAACTATTCTTAGTTATTACAATAAATACATAATTTATTATAGATTCTTCAGCGTATTTTAAAGACAGGAGTACTCTGTGGATCTTAAAAAGTTATCAAGCTCAGTTGCCTTTTGCTCACTTCTGGTGCTGCTCGCATCCTGTTCGTATGCAATTCTCTCAACAATCGTAACGCTCGCCGTCATAAACGGTTTTGGCATACCCGTCATTCTTGTCGGCAAGTTCTTTTACGGATGGATCATCCTTCTGGCACTTGTCGTTCTCATCTGGCTCGTCTACCAGAGAAAGCAGCCAAAACATGAAAGAAGCAGCGTCCCTCTCTGGAAACGGGCACTGCGCCTTATCATAACCGGTGTTGTGATGGCTTTGGTAACGGTCTGCTATTTCCATTCTCTTGGATTTCTTCCGATCTCTCTTGCCGTGGTTTTACTCTTCCAGTATTCCTGGATCGGGGTTGTCATCGAGTCGGTCGCCAGAAGAAAACTTCCGTCGAGAAACAAGGTCATCGCTTGTTTAGTCATCATTGTTGGTACTATTCTTGCGGGAGGCATCATCGGTTCAGGTCTTTCGCTTAACGAAATGAACCCTATTGGTATCCTGCTCGGTCTTCTTGCAGCATTCTTCTATGCACTGTTCGTTTTCCTGAGTGGAAGGGTCAGCCCCGAACTCGCACCGATGAACCGCAGTTTCTATATCGCCACGGTCGGTATGCTCTTTGTTCTGCTGTTTGTTGGAACGGTCTATGGAGGTGCAGCGGTCATCGAAGGAATAACGAATGCCCATGCATTAGCTTACAGTATCCCGCTTGGTCTCTTTGGAATTGCGATCCCGATCTTTTTCCTT
>DALTVZ010000130.1 GCA_029987315.1 Methanocorpusculum sp. | reverse complement strand
ATCATCACCTGCGATTATCACAACGCCGCAGCGAAGACCCTGATATGTCGCACTCACCAAGGGATCTGAAAGGGTATTCATTCCAGCATTCTTTACGATGACGACGGATCTCTTACCCATGAGCGAAGCGCCAAGAGCATATTCTAGAGCGATCTTTTCGTTGATCGTGTACTCGGCGGCGCACTTCACAGCAAGATCGGTGATGGGATACCCGGGAACAGAATAACACACATCCGCCGAATGCAAAATAGCGGATGCAAAAACATCTTCTGCCTTCATGGTGCCATCACTCCCGCGTGTAAATCAGTCATCGGAGTCAGATCACAGCCCATACACTTTGAACACATGGTTTTTGCCACAGATGGATCAAGCCCGAAGTGGAGAAGTTCACACTGCAGAAATTCAGAGATGCTGAGAATACTCTCTGCAGAAGGCCGGGAAAAGTGAGAAAGGGCCGCCGACGGGGTCAGGGGGCGAATGATCGGAATGACCCCGTTTTCCACACATTGTATAATGCACTCTTTCATCTCAGTTTCTGATTCGCCAAGACCCAAAATGATGTTTGAATAGACGCGGTTTTTTCCAAAAATAGAAACCGCATCTTTGAGGGCGTCCCACAATACATCGCGATCAAGGCCGGGGCACATTTCAGCGAACAACGCCTCGGTCGCGGTTTCAAGATTGTATTTCACCTCAGTGACACCTCTCTCGAATAGCTGTTCTGAAAGACCAGGCGTCGGATAGACAGAAACGCCGATCGGCAAACCAAAAGGCCGCACCCTTTCCAAAATAGCAAAAAGCCGCTCATCCTCTTTTGCCGACGAGCCAATCACGCCGCTCGTAAGAGAGATACACTCAACTGTATCTTTCCTTGATGCATCCGATATCAGCGAGAAGATCTCATCTGGCGATTTTATGTGTTTATCCTGATGGGGAACAGTGCAATATCTGCATGAATAGATGCACCCCTCATTTATGGTGATATAGGCCTGTTTTGGACAGTGGCAACCGGTTTTCTCCACAAACCCTTCAATGGATGCCAGACCATCAGGTCCGTCAAACGAGAGAGTCGCTGAACTCCCAAAATTTTGGATCACAACTGGGCTTGCCTCGTCCAGTGACAATCTAATTCGGGAAATGCCGTTAGAGAAAAATACCGAGCCTCCTTGTCCAGCACCCGGACCTGCGTGAGATGAGAGATCAGCAGAGAAAGCTTCGCCGATCACGTTTGCGGAACCGATGGCAAGAAGCAGATGTTTGACCCGCCCGAGTTCATTCATATCAGAAGGGCCTCGGCATAGTTTGTGTAAAACGGGATCGCGGCGGCAGCTCCGATGATCCCCCGCCCCTCGATCCGTACGTCAAGATGTTCACGCACTGTATTAAAATCATCCAGCGTCACCTCACCTGCTTTAACTTTTCTTGCATACGGCATGATCGCAGATGGATCGAACCCAATATAGGCACATAGACCAGTTTCTTCCGAAAGCGTGTAGCGTTTAACAAGGGCTTCAAACCGGTCGATGAGCTTTTCAGGTTCTGTTGTTGCAAATTCACAGGCGAGAGCAACACAGTTTTTTGTCCGATACGGAACAGGATACAGCTGGGTTATCGTGTGAGAGAGGTAGCGTGAATTTTGATCCTGAACAGCTTTTGATATATTGTGGGCAAGCGTCCATGTCGCACCCTCTTCGGGCGTATCCGTATCATCGAGACCGATGATGACCCGAGTATATCTTGGCAGATGAATGGTCGATCCGGCAACTTTTCCTCCGCCGCACACATCACTGGTATGACGTAAAACTCCACCGGCGGTCGCTCGGCAAATACTTGCACCAACACCCCCACCGCCAAGACCAAGATAGGAGACGGAAATCTCCGAGTCGGTCATATTCACGCCGGAGATCCCGGCAGGGAAATATGATCCTTCAAGCTGCAGACTGACGTCGCCAGTCCGGAGCATGAACCGCTGGGTATTCGAAACGATACGGGAATGTATGACAAGAGGGCTCTTGGCATAATGATTTTTTACCCACATCGCCCCGCCTATACAGTCAAACCTCTCGATCAGTTCAACATTTGAGCCTTCTTCGGATCCAAGTGCTAGGATCTCAGGGTAGGATATGGAATACGGATTCTCTATCATATAGAGTTCTTCGGTCATAGTAATCAGCCTGGATATTATGTGAGCGAGATTTTCGCTAACGGAAATTCCGTTAACAAGTATCTATGCCTAAAAAGATATAATGATTTGTGTTGTATCAAAAATACAGATGGATAAAATACTAATCCTTCAAACCCCAAGTTACTAATAATCATGTGGGACTCGCTAAAGGAACAAATACTTGAAGTAGGATGTGTCAAAATGACCGGAGCAGATGCTTCGACCTACATAAAAAATAATGATGTTATTTTTGTATATGATGGAAATAAACTCCCCTTGAAAACAGCTCAGGAATCACCGGTAACCATCCGTCACATCGGCGGCGGGTCAGTTAAACTCACCTACAAATTGATCGAAGTGTTGGCAAAAATAGAAAAACCTGAGTGATGATATTTCCAAGAGAGTGTAAATATGTGGGTAATGCCACCAGTTCACCACTTGGCAACAAGGTATATTTTCTCACAGAATATCTGGTCCACCCAACACCTAATGGGTTTGAGGTCCTGAAAGTACAGCCCAAGAACGGCCCAGGACTCATGCGGGAGATCGAATCCTTGGAGCTTATTGCTGGACCGTAGGACACAGTGGTCTGGAAAGGCGAGGTCAATGCTCACGACAGGGCCGGTATGGTCAGAAGAGCACTTTCAACAAACAAAAGGTGCACCATCTTTGGAAAAGAGGATGCTCATATGACATTTGTGTGTGATCCTGATCTCTCAACATTTCAAACGGTCCACGTCTTTGACATCATACCCCCAAACCCATCCTTGACAGATTCACTCAATGGACTTGAAGCACTCGGATTTTTCGAAATGGAAAATGTCATCTTTGACCATCATATCCGAGATATCAGAACACTCGATGCCCATGTGTACCCGTGCAAAGCTGGAGGATTTTCTCAGACCTTGGACCGTGATGTCCCGCCCAAGGGATCGAGGATCGCATGCTGCCGAACTGGCAGGCAGATTTGTCACGAGAACTACGAAGATGAGTTTGAGTTCGAAGAGATATGCCCAATAACCCAAATAAATGCTGAGCCTTTCATCACCAGATGCTGCCGTGCGGAAAACAGCGGCATTGGCATGTACAACGGATACTTTGGGGCTGTTGTCCACTGGGGAGCAAACCCAAAAACGATAGCCGATGCATTTTTCAGCATGATAAAAGAATGGAGAGAACGAAATGGTTAAACTTGGGTTTCATGTATCGATAGCAGGCTCATTACCTCTTGCCGTGTCGCGAGCCGAGGAAAACGGATGCGACACCTTCCAGATCTTCACCAGAAGCCCACGGAGTTGGGCAGCTAAACCGATCGAGCCCGCTATTGCGGAAGCATTCATAGATGCACTAAAAACATCAGGGATCGGCCCAGTCGTAGATCACATGCCCTATCTTCCAAATCCTGCGGCAGAAAAGCCAGAGATCTACGCAAGATCGATCTTTACCATGACCGAGGAACTGAGCCGTTGTGATCAACTGAAGATACCATACCTCGTGACGCATCTAGGTCACCATGGAAAAGAAGACGATCACAAAATAGGGCAGGAGAAGGTCATCGCAGCAATTGGGCAGGCCCTCGATGAATCGAAAGGGGAAACGATGATCCTGCTCGAGAACACCGCAAATGAAAAAAATACCGTGGGGGGTACATTTACAGACGTGGGCGCGATCTCTGATGGCCTCTCTAACGAAAGGAGAGTCGGATTTTGTTTTGACACCTGCCATGCAGGGGCAGCCGGTTATGATCTGAAAGGCCACGGAGCAGAGACCGTCTTCTCCTGGTTCAATGATGAGGCAGGAAGCCTTGAACGGATCAAAGTCATTCACCTAAATGATATGAAAGGCGGGGTCGGTTCCCATTTGGACAGGCATGAGCATTTAGGTCTGGGCTACCTTGGGGAGGAAACCATTCAGGATGTTCTAAAGTTTCCAAAGATCTCACACTGTGCATTTATTATGGAGACGCCGTCAGATGAGATCAGGGGCGATAAGGAAAATATGGCGGTCGCACGACGGCTATCCGCCTGATGCCAAAAGCGAAAATATAAAAATTTAGGGGAGCGTTCGGATTGCAAGTACTGCCACTAACTCATCAACGCTCGAGACGACCTCTGCCCCCATCTCAAGCATGAGATTCACCCGCTCATGTTCGCTGAGCTTTCGAAAATCCGTTCGAAGGGCAATGATACGCTTACCGCATGCAAACGCATGCCCCATCTCCCAAGCAGTACCGGAATCGACATCGGACCCGTCGATGATCCCAACAACGATATCAGCTTTTTTCAGTTCAGCAATATTCTTTTCATAAATGGCACGCTCACGATTCAACCCCCTCGACTCTGCGGTATCATCAAACTCTTGTGGGAGATACACTGAAAAATAATTCCTGCGCAGTATCCCAGCAAGATAGGTATTGTATCGCCGTTCGCCTTCCGAAAAAAGAGGGGACGCCAGATAGATATGATATTTTGCAAACTCGCTGACATCAAGAACCCTAAACTCTGAAAAGCGCTTCAAAAATGCACCCGGGCCGGTTGACTTCTCACTCGTCAGATACGTGGTCGTCACCCCGCAGGTCGGGGAAGAATTCACTCCAAGAATACAAAGGGGTTCTCCTTTAACAGAAATCATATCCTTTACCTCCTGCTCTAACCGATCAAGAATGGCATAAAATTCAGGAGTGCCAAGTTTTTCGGAGAACGAACATGGCGGCCGTGGAGTCCCAAGATATAATGTCTCGGGGCACGGCAAAGGCACAAGTTCGATGCCAAATTCTTCACACCGTTTTCTGCATTTTGCGAAAACATCACGATTTTCGTTGGTCGTGATACCATCTGCACGCAATTTTTCATTCAAAACACAGGGTGATGTGAGAACAAACATTAGTATAGTATTTGTAGCAGGGAAGCATAATAAACTGTATGAGCATGTTGATTTCCCTGATTGCATTTCGTGACGACTCATGCGATCCAAAAAAATGCACAGTTAAAAAGCTGGAACGGTTTGGGATGATCAATGTTGTGAAACGAGTCAATCAGATTCCTAAATCCACACTTCTTCTCGATCCAACAGCCGAATTTGTTATATCACCCCCGGATAAAAAATGGGTCTCATCGATTACCGCACTTGACTGTTCCTGGGTCGTTCTCGACACGACCAACTTAAATGCATGGAAAAACCGACGGGCCTTGCCGTTTCTCGTGGCGGCAAACCCAGTGAACTTTGGGAAACCCTTTACTTTGACCTCCGTCGAGGCCATAGCAGCTGCCCTCATGATCTTGGGTGAAAAAGAACAGGCAGAACGAATTCTCGCAAAATTCAATTGGGGTCTCAACTTCCTGAAACTCAACGAAGAACCGCTGGAAGAGTATGCCAATGCAAAAGACAGCGCTGAGATCCTGAAAATCCAGAGCGAATACATCGGCGACACTCCCTCAAACTAATATTTATACCCTAACAAAACAGATGGATAGCTACTATGGGAGAGGTGCTCATTTTAATCGGCTGCCCCCAGATTCCTGTTCAGTCACCGCTTGTTCTCTACATTGCGGACTTTCTTCAGGATGCGGGACATCAACCAGTCGTTGCGGCGAATCCGTCAGCTAAGCAGCTGATTAAAACCAGCGATCCAAAAAGCCACTATGTTTCGATATACAAAGACGTGGATAAGACGATCGGAGAACTGGCTGAAGGTACCATCAAATACCCGCTGATCATTTCATTGATCCACAACGACGCGGGAATTACGTACACGGCAACCGCTTCTTCGGTTTGTCCGAGCGCTCTTCTCATCTCGGTTTTATACGGAGAACACGCATATGATCTTGCTGAAGAGATCGAATATCCAACTGAAAAGGTCGTGGCACCGGTGACGCATAATGCCCGACCGCTTCTTACAAAATTAGACGAGGTGTTAGAATGGGCTGTCTTGAAAATATGAACTACGAGATCCTTGGAAGAAACTGCAGTTTCAAAGAGGCACGAGAGATCATCAGAGCGAACAGTACAGAGAGATACGAAGTCCCACCGGGATTCAAACTGCTGGACAAAGCCCTGATCGGGGTCCCGCCGCTTATCATCGGCATCGCGAATGAAAAACTCGTGTACGCATATACCAAACCCTGCCATGGGACCTTTGTCGTCGTGGTTGAAGATCCAACAGGGGTCGAAGTTGTTCGGCGAAGCGGAAAACCAGTCAAGTAATGATCGAGATTTTTCTCTCATCACTGATCATCGCGCTTGGGCTTGTCATGGACGCCTTCTCGGTGTCCCTTGCCGGTGGCGCAACGCTTAAAGAGAAGATCCTCAAAACAGCAGTCATCACAGGGACATTTTTTGGATTTTTCCATTTTGCTATGCTTATCCTCGGATGGGCGGTTGGAGTCCCCGTCACCCAATTTATCGATCCATTCGGCTACTGGATCGTTGTTGGCCTGTTCTTCTTCATCGGCGGAAGAATGATCATGCACAGCTTTTCTGGAGATGAAAAAGGAGTCAGCCTGATCGGAACAAAAGTCCTGCTCCTGCTTGCCATTGCAACAAGTGTGGATGCCTTGGCCGTCGGACTAAGCTTTGCACTCTTGGAAGAGGCTATCATTCTCCCGGCATTGATCATCGGCGCTGTCGCTTTTCTCTTTTCATTTTT
>DALTVZ010000021.1 GCA_029987315.1 Methanocorpusculum sp. | reverse complement strand
TGGTTCATGGGATTTTTCTGTCCGATGATCTCGTCAAATGAGGTCGGGCGGTATTTTTCAATCCAGAGCATGGGCAAGGAATTCCTGAATATCTTTTATAGCCTGTCTGAGGAAATATCTTCCGTCTATCTCAGGCATGGTAATTTTTTCTCCTGACAACCGAAGCCGGTCACACTCTGTGGCAATATTGGGGAGAGCACGGGTGACCTCGTCAATGATAGGGAGCGTGGCCATTTTCGATGTGCGGTCGATTGGATTTAGATCAACGGTGATGACCAGTTTGCCCATCGAGACCAGGGCTTCACACCGGTCGCCATCCTCTAAGGGGACCAAAACGACATCAGCCGATCCGATCCCGTCGGGGCGGCAGAGACCGCGGGCATGGGGGAGGGGAACACACCGTTCGACCGGCCCCTTAGAGACGATACATCCAGCCTCCTCTAAAACACGGGTGACGAGCGCGATGCGTTCATCAGTCCGGTGAAACAGGTTCACCTCGATCTCGGCGCCGCTCGCCTTTTGCAGCTGTGCAATCTCTTTTGCTGCAAGGGCGGCCGTGTTTCCATTGATGGAAAGGACAGGATGCTTTGCCGCGAGCAGAACACGGGCCGCGAGTTTCTCGGCTTCAAGTGCCGAAGCAGGTGTTTTTTCGCCGAACAGATAATCAAACGCCTCACCGCGTCCATGAGACGTGAGACCTTCGAGGGAGACGACCCCATTTTTTGCGTGAGCTGCGAGCTGTTCTCTGGTCATAAGGGATTTGTATCTTGGGTGGGATAGCGGGATATCAGACATGGTTTTCCTCCAAAATGACCGGCCCGGATCTGCTGACATGCAGACGGATCGGTTCACCAAATTGGCTCAATACTTTTTGTGCCGCTGGTCCAACGGCAAAAACACCGGTCCCAAGCATCGTCATAGAGGCAGGAACGCCGGCTTGTTTGCATGCCGCAAGGATCGGCAAAAGGTCGATCGGGAGAAGCCCGCTTTTTTCCGTGAAGGCGGCGGAGTTCTCCATAAACTCTGCAAGGGTCGCGGGCTCTTTTTCTGGAAAAGCAGCGGTGACCTGCTGCATTTTTTCCTTCGAGGTGATCACATCATGCGTGGATATGCCGCCAAAGGAGACCGTCCAGATCTCATCCTCAGGATACATTCGGCAGGTGACGCCCGATATCCCGGGACGCGTTCGAACAACAAGACCGCCGCCGGTGGAAGCGGCCACGTCTCCAAGACCTGTTCCGTGAATGACCTCCACTTCATGGGCGGCGGCCGCGATCTCTTCTGCAGTCATACCGAGTTGAAACACGCAGTTTGCGGCAGAATACGTCGCAAGAAGTCCTGCCGCACTCATACCAAACCCAGCTCCCATCGGCATCTCGACGGTGACCCGGACATCGGCCCTCACATCCAGCGAGGAGAGCACCTCGCGGATCAGCCAGTCATCGATATCTGTGTCGCCGATCTGGATCCTGATCCTCGAAGCTTCATGCATCTCGACCCTGACCCCTTTGTCGATCACGATCCCGGCGCCAAGGCTTCCGGTCGTCTGGATCGAGTCCCCGTCGATCCGCTTAAAGTAGCCTGAGATATGCCCTGGAGCAAATGTTACACAAGAACGTCCCATACTTTCCCTGCGATCTCATCTTTTGATCCGCTCAGTGTTTCCTTTCTATCCTTTTGCATAAATACATATTTGCCAAATGCCGACCCCATCGTTGCCGGTTTGTTTGCAAGAACAAGGACGACATCAGGGAGTTCAAGAAGATGCATCCCTTCTTTTTCAGCATCCTCTCCAAGTTTAAATCCGACGATTTTTATTCCTTTGCCGGATATCTTTGTGATAAGTTTTGGCAGCGGGTCGAGCGTGACGGATACCTCCTGCCCGCTTTTTATTTTTCCGTTCACCCGTCGCGGGGCAAAGTCGGAGATCGCGGCGGCAGACAGATAATAGTCTGCTCCTTCTGCTTCACGAAGCACGGCGTCATGCATGTCGGCTGCCGTGATTATTGGGACATTTTTTACACAAGGCACTATGCCGTGGATCGGATCCATCACGAGCGTGACCTCGGCACCGAGACGAAACGCCTCGAGAGCGAGCTCCTTTGCCATCGTGCCGCTGGATCGTGTTGTAAGGATCCGGACATCATCCAGCTCCTCGCGGCATGATCCGCCGGAGATGAGAACATGTTTGCCGGCAAGTTTTTTAGAGGAAACTGCCCGCTCGACATGCAGGCATATCTCCTCGATCCCGGCGATCTTTGCCTTCCCTTCCTCTATTCTCGGCGGGACAACATCGAGCCCTAGTTCTCGTAAGGTCTCCAGATTTTTCCGTACTATGGGGTGGCGGTACATCGATTCATGCATCGCCGGGACCACGACGACCGGCATACCGCGGCCGATCGCGGTGGTTGCAAATGTGGTGATGATCGTGTCATCGATGCCGCAGGCGATCTTTGAAACGGTATTTGCCGTGGAAGGTGCGATCAAAAGCAGATCCGCCTCTCCTCCTTCACCGCAGTACTGAACATGCTCGACCATGCCGGTCAATTCGGTCAGCACCGGTTTTTGACACGCATAGGTCAGCGCATCGGGGTGGATCATCCCGCAACCCGCCGGACTGATGATGCCGGTTACTTTTGCTCCGCGGCGTCTGAGCTCGTGAGCGAGTTTGATCGTCTCGACGGCGGCGATACTGCCGCAAACGCCAAGAACAATATGGATATCGTTGAGTCTTTTCATACCAGTTTCACATCCCAGACCGAGTGCCAAAGGCGCCCCGCATACTTCTTTACTTTATGTTCGCTGATGTTATACGTAATACCTGCCCCTTCAAGGGTCTGCACGATGCCATTTTTCTGGTCCCCAATACCGTGAACATGGATCATGGTCCCGGATTTTGCATGGGCAAGTGCGTCCTGCAAGAAGTCTGGGGCCTCGAAATGCCCCATCAGGATCCGGTCGTACACACCCGAGAGCTTCTCGCGGCAGTCGCCAAGTTCAGGCATCACCCGAGCGGCGACGTTGTTTGCCTCGATATTTTTTTGAAGATAAGCAAAAGATACCGGATTTAGTTCCATTGCATGGACATTTCCTCCAGAGAGTGCCGCTGAAAGTGTAAAATACCCGATGCCCGCAAACATATCGGCAATACGTTCACCCGGTTTCACGAGGGAGCGGATCCTTTGTTTTTCACCGCGGTTCCCTTGCGAAAACATCACCTTCGAGGGGTCTAGCGTGTAGCTGATACCGGCCTCTTTGAAGGTCACCTCATGCGGCTCCCCGTAAAGGATCACAGTCGTCGGGATCCGAAGCACTCCTTCGTGCGATGCGGCATGCAGCACGCATGATGGGTTTTCCCATTCGATCAGAGCGGCGAGCTCTTCGTCTGTTGGCGCGTCTCCATGCAGAAGAAGTGTGTCCCCCATCCGCTGATAACCGGGGCCGACATAAGGGGACCGGTCAGGTATCTCAGTCTCGAAAGGATATCCTTCCCTCACCGGAACGAATGCGTTGTCCCCCTCACAATAAACCCGGCGGGTCGTATCGACCCAGGGTTCACTTGGCGAGATCGGGAGTGAGCGCTTCGAAATCTTCCTGATCTTCATCTCTTCCCACCAGAACCAGCGTTTCACCGTCCCGGACAAACAGGATCGTGTCGCCGTCTCTCGTATCGAGCCAGGAACGTTCAGCGATCTCCTCGCTCGCTTGGGTTTTCATATTGAAAATACCTAAGAGTCCGGCATCATGGTAGACGACCACCGCGGTTTCGGCTCCGTGGATGTTTCCTAAAAGCACATCGCTCTCCTTCTCTCGAAACGAGCGTGGCTGGCCGGTTATCATATCACGGACGAACAGCATGTCTTTTGCCTGGCGAAGGATCTGGAAGTACTCTTTTCCGTGTTTGATAATGTCTCCGCGAGCAAATCTTGGAAGCCGAAGCGAGTAGGTGACACGGTAAAGATCTACGCCGCCCTTCTGTCCAACAAGTTTTGGGTGGGTGGTGAATGAGCCGCCGAGAGCACCGCAGATGTCATGAGATATCGCAGCTCCGATGTTTTGAGAGCTGAACACGATATCGATCCCGTCTTTTGTTTCGTCGATGTCGGAAACGAATGAGAGTCGGTCACCTGCGGTCTGGAGCTGATCTTCAACCTGATAGGCGATCTCTCCTGCACGGTGCAGTTCGAACTCGGTGGGTTTTCTGCCGCTTGCTCTGACCTGGATAACGCCTTCGTAGTAGCTTCCAGCGATCCGACAGCATCGGTCGCACTGTTCAAGGGCCCAGATTATTTTGACCTTTGTGGATTCTTCGAGAGGGATGCCGTAGAGGGTGCCGCTAACATGCACTGTTGCAAGAGACCGGTTACTGCTCGTATCGATGATACTGATCTGTTTTTGGATATCCTGCACATCTTTGTGGAAGACGATCACCGAGTCGACGAGATTTTGGCCAAGCTCTTCCTTAGGGATCGCGACATCCGACCAGACGTTGGCAACTTTTATTGAGCCGCAGGTGGGGCATACGATGCAGGATGCACGATCCGCTATATTCACCCATACTGCATCTTTGACGCGGCATTTTCCGCAAAGCTCTCCATTTTCCGATGGGGCCCCGCATTTGGGACAAAATCCTTGTGTAAGACTCATTATGCTCCGTATATCTGAGCGTGAGGAACGCCGTCTATGATCAGGCATGAATCTATGGTGAGGAGGCCTGCTTTTATCGCTATATCACAGACGCGTTTTCCCATCAGATTCGCACTGCCGACACAGGTGAGTCCATCCAGGAACTCCTCCTCGGTCGCTCTTCTATCTCCGTAGAAGGAGGAGTCTATTTCGATGTCGCATAAAGGACTGGTCAATGTTTTCCCGAGCAGTTCAGCATCGCACGCAGCGAGGATGCTTCCCTGATTTGGGATATTATGTATCTTGAGGTACATTGCTTATATATATTTGGTGCTGATGGGTAAATAAGCAATTGGAGGGTTTGGAGGGTGGGGGTACCTTCACACGGGGTTCACGAAATGGTGGGAAATGAGAAGAGATGAGATGTATCCCACCTAATCACCCTCTCTTTTCCTCCATGTTTTTGTAGTTTTTCTGTGAATTCCGTGTGATGATTTAGATCATCTAAAAAAATCCCTTACACGAAACCGAAGAGTACATCAAAAATACTAGTCAACCCGCACACTCGCAAGTTTCCTTCTCGTCCAACCCGCTCGCAAGTCTATCGACTTGATCGCCAACCTTCGGCTGGCTCAGCTGAGGGCGTGCTCATTGAGCCCGCCCCGCCTCCTCTGAGGTCGACGACTTCGTCGTCAACCCGCAAATACCATCATCTCAAAGAGATAATATACACCAAGCGAGTTGAAAATGTCGGATTATCGAGTGACGCTGGAGGCAGCCTGGATGGTAAAAGATGTAGGATCTGTTCAGGATGCAATAGGGATCGCCGTAAGTGAAGCAGGCAAACGTCTTCAACCATCGGCAAAATTTGTTGATGTGGACGTTATGAACATGCCCTGCCCCTACTGTGGAAAAGATATCAATACCTCTCTGGTGA
>DALTVZ010000003.1 GCA_029987315.1 Methanocorpusculum sp. | reverse complement strand
TATCTCTGCAATGCCGTTCTTCTCATCGGTCATCACAAGGAGCCGGTGACAGAACATCGGTCCAAATCTATCTTTTACCTGTTCTGGGGTTAATGTCAGCGTCATATTTTTGATACCGGAAGTTTCGTTAACAGAAACATCAGTTGTAGGAGTATATATGTTGGGGCCCATTAGACCACTAATATTAATCAACATTTGACAAATAAAACGTATTAACATCAACTGCGTTAATCTGGGGCTCTATGTTTTTGAGGTGGATGTTTTGTGTGAGAATGGAGATCTCGTATCTTTCGATGCCGAGGATTCGTATGTAAAAATATCTGATGTGGCCTATCAGGCCAACCCTCCCTCAGATTGCGGAAAAAGCATGCTCTCTTGTTTTGGAACGAAACCCTGAAAACCCGCTTGTTATCGGATACAAAGGAAATTACTCAAGTCCGATCTTCTCTTTAGAGATACCTGCATGGAGGTCGCTGGATCATATGGAATACAAACGAAATCTGTATTTATCGATGCGTTGTGCCTGGATGTTTTACAACACCCAAAAATCTATGATGTGATCGTCACGACCAACATGTTTGGTGATATTTTAAGTGATGTTTGCGGGTACCTCACCGGTAGGTTGGGCATGCTTCCGAGTTCGAACATTGGTGAAAAACATGTTTTTTTGAGCCAGTCCATGGAAGTGCTCCTGATATTGCCGACAAGGGTATAGCAAATCCAGTAGCCGCAATCAAAAGTGTAGTGATGATGCTTGAACATTTTGGAATCAAGCGTGAGGCGGCTCTGGTCGAAGGGCCTATTTGCGATTTGATCAGATCCGGTGTATCCACACCTGATTTGGGAGACCGTGAATCAACATAATCGTTTGAAAGCAAGATATTTGCCACAGTATGCAAAAAAGAAGAGAGAATAATATAATTTTTTTATTTACGGTGTTTCGCCGTACAAACCTGCGACCTCTACTCCTCCATCTGCCCAGAGAAGTGCTCCAAGAGCCCCGATCCTTCCTTTTCCATTTGCACTGTCAATAAAGGTGATGCCTAGTTTTTCTGCTTCTGCTCCCGCCTCTTCACGTGTCAATATTTCGGTTTTCACTCTCTTTGTATAGGTAGAACTCGGAAGACGAATTCCTGCAAAGTAGCAGATGCCGGTTGTTTTGCTCATCGTTTTTTCTTCGATGAATGATTTGACGAATGCGACCAACTCATTCTTTTTCTCTGGTTTTACTGCGAAGGTGATCACTGAACCTGTACAGTTTGTGGTCTTTTCAGGAGCCTTAGGATTGAGCTGGATGATCCTCATCCCAAGGAAGATGGCTCCATCAATTTTACAGGCTTCTCCGCATTTCAATGCAAGTACCCACGTGGCCCCTCCTTCTTTCGTGTCAGTATCATCGATACCAAAGGTGATCTTCTCATGTTTTGGTAGGACCACAGTACTTCTGCAGATCCGTGCACCTCCTACTTTCAGATCTTCTTCGCTCGCATACTCTGTTCTGATAACTCCTGGAGCTTGAGATAAGCAGGCCGCCACTCCCACTCCTGCTCCTGCCGCTCCTGCCCATGAAGTAAATACTTCATTTCCCCGTACAACAACGGCCTCAAGTGCCTGGCCTCCAAGCTCCGTATCCGATGGTCCAAAGCGAATGGGATAGGATCCGATGTTTGCGAGCATCGTCATGGTGGTCCCTTCGGTTTTTGCGGAGATGAGTGCTCCTATTGCTCTTCTCCTGTTCATGTGATCCCACTCGATCGGGCCCCTTGCATGACATTGTTCGTGTATCTCTGCAATGCCGTTCTTCTCATCGGTCATCACAAGGAGCCGGTGACAGAACATCGGTCCAAATCTATCTTTTACCTGTTCTGGGGTTAAT
>DALTVZ010000129.1 GCA_029987315.1 Methanocorpusculum sp. | reverse complement strand
AAGATGAACGCTGCATCTGGATACGACAACTTCATTAGAAATCATATCCAATATCTAAAAGCCTTTTTAGCGAGGGTATCCAAGTGGCCAAAGGAGACTGACTCAAGATCTGTTCTTAAGTAGTTCGCGGGTTCGAATCCCTCCCCTCGCATCGTTTTTCTGAGTTATTGTTATCTTTAAATTATTGAACCTCGGGTTGCTGAGGTGAAATTTTTCTAAAAAAAGATGGATCGATTCAATCCTCTAAAAAGTAGTCGGAGTCAATTTTTTTAATGGTATATTGTTTGTAAGTGCTAACTCCCAGATTATATTCAATCATCAGATCGACAAGTTGTTTTCCATCAATAAGGACAACTTTGAAACTTGGGTTTTCGGCTACACCATCGGCATCCCTTGTGAAGTTTGAAGTTGTAATAAAAACCCCTTTTTTAGCACCCTTGATCATTAATGCCCCTATAAAATCACGGATGTGTGGACTACAAACAGATTTTGATCTATCCCATCGTTTTGCCTGAACATATATTTGATCGATCCCGAGCTTATCCATCTTGATTACTCCATCAATACCCCCATCTCCACTTTTACCAAGAATCGTACCGGCTTCTTGTAATGATCCCCCATAACCCATTGCTACAAGAAGCTCAACAACCAGCTTCTCAAAAAAATCAGGACTCATAGTTAGTATCTGATCAAGCAAATCAGAAGCCAAGGTATTATTTATTTCTTTATAGCCATTTTCAAGCATGTCTTCTGGAGATAAGGACTCTTGAACCGAAATCTCTCGTGTATTCGGAACCACAAACTCTGATGTCTTTGGTTTTGTTACGTTCACAAAAGTTTGGAATTCATCAAATTGCATAAGGAAGTCCTTATTGATGTTATCTGGATTACTTCGTAAAACTTGAATTCCTCGTTCGGTGATTTTTATTTTACCACGTATTGAGTTGTCTATCAGTCCAGCATTTTTCAAATAGGTCTTTGCCCATCCAATCCTCGACCGGTAAACAGCCATTTTCCCACTTGGCAATAATTCTTTTTTATCCTCATCTGACAAGTTTAAAACGGTCGCAAGTTTTTCTCTTACTTCATGAACAGGATGGATTTCTCCGTCATCTATGACATGAAGCATCGGGAGCATGAAGTCTTCATATGATGGGACTGGCATAAAACGACTTTAGTTTTTATCGTCATATACCCATCGTGTTGATACGGACTTCATCAAAAATGAAATATTGATATTTGGGTACTAAATATAATTTTCAGGGTATAGAAAAATAAATTAATTTTGATGGATGATTTATTCCCTGTTTTTCCAGCCACGTCCCGCCCGCTTCACCTTAACGATCGCGAGCTCCAGCTCATTCCACCGCAGGAATCCCCGCATCCACCGACGTGATGCTGCCCCCGGATCAGCCATTCGCAATTCGAAGGAGACTTAGTTCCACACCATAAAATGGCCGGGGTGAAGACAAAAACCGGGTTGAAGAAGCCGATTTAGCTTTACCAGAAGGAAAAAAATACTCTTAATAGGTAAATGACCACTACGTTTTTAATCTATCACGATTAATAATGATGTATTACAACAACTGAGTGATAAGACCAAAATGGCTGCTCAAAAGATGTTGAAATAGTAAAAAAAACCACGGTAGTTTTCTACCGGTGAATGTATCAAGGGAGTCTATGGACGGGATACAATCCCGTTTGGGGCAGATCCTAGCAGTTTCCCGTATTATCATATACAGGACCAAGGTGAAAAAAATGAAAGAAGAATCCTTTGACGTAAAATTAGTGGAAAACGAAAAATACTACACGCCGGATCCCAGCTACAAAAAAAATTCCTGGGTCGGCGACTATCAGAAGGTCTATGATGAGTTTTTGGCCAATCCGGAATTATTCTGGAGCAACATGGCCAATGAACTTGACTGGATCCAGCCATGGGATGCGGTCAAGGAATGGAATTATCCGTACGCCAAATGGTTCACGAATGCAAAACTCAATATCACGTTAAACTGTCTTGATCGACATGTCAATAGTGATCGCCGAAATAAGGCAGCACTTATCTGGAGAGGAGAAGATGGAGAAGAAAAAGTCTATACCTACCAGCAGTTGCTCTCCCAGGTCATGCGTTTTGCAAATGCGTTAAAGAAAAGTGGCGTTAAGAAAGGAGAAGGCGTCTGTATTTACATGCCGCTTGTGCCCGAGCTCGTCATCGCAATGCTCGCCTGCTCACGTATCGGCGCTGTCCATAACGTCGTCTTTGGAGGGTTTGGTGCCTCCGCACTGAACATGCGGATCCAGAACTCCGGAGCAAAAGTGGTCATCACCGCAGATGTCAGCCTGCGTCGGGGCAAAGCAATACAATTGAAGGCAATCGTTGACGAGGCGGTCATTGATGCCTCCACCGTGGAACTGGTCATTGTATTGAGACGAAAGACCCCGCTCGTTGAACTCCAGCCAGACCACGAGGTTGATTTCTACGAGATCATGAATGATGTGGAAAAGGAATGCCCTGCTGAAGTGATGGATGCCGAGGATCCTTTCTTTACCCTGTATACCAGCGGATCCACCGGAACGCCCAAAGGTATCGTACATACCTGTGCAGGATACATGGTGGGGACCTATTACACCAGCAAATATGTCTTTGACATCAAGGATCAAGATATTTATTGGTGTACTGCCGATCCAGGCTGGATCACCGGTCACAGTTATATTGTCTACGGTCCGTTATCTGTCGGAGCAACGGTCTTCATCTCTGAACTGACACCGGATTATCCCGATGCCGGCAGCTTCTGGAGCCTGATCGAGGAGCAGAAGATCAACATCTTCTATACTGCTCCAACCGCGATCCGCATGTTCATGAAGATGGGAGAGGTCTGGCCGAACAAATACGACTTAAGCTCACTGCGCATCATCGGTTCCGTAGGAGAACCCCTGAATCCCGAAGCGTTTGAATGGTATTACCACACGATCGGGAAGGAAAGATGCCCGATCCTTGACACATGGTGGCAGACCGAGACCGGTATGCATATGATCACCACCATGATCGGCGAGCCAATGCGGCCGGGATTTGTAGGAAAGCCCGTTCCTGGCGTCATTGTAGATGTCGTGGATAAATCCGGAAACACGGTCGCGCCGAACACCATGGGATTCCTTGTCATCAAATCTCCATGGCCTTCGATGCTGCGGACCGTATATGCAGACGATCAGCGGTACCGAAAATACTGGGAGACCATTCCCAACTGCTACAACGCAGGCGATCTTGCCGTAAAAGGCAAAGACGGATACATTATGATCCTTGGTAGGTCGGATGATATCATCATCATCTCTGGCCACAATATCGGGTCATCAGAGGTGGAAAGCGCCCTTATTTCTCACCCGGCGGTAGCAGAAGCCGCAGTGATAGGTATCCCAGATCCGGTGAAAGGCAACACCCTCAAGGCATTTGTCATCCTCCGGGTCGGGAACAAGCCCTCCGAAAAGCTCATGAGGGACATAAAGTATCACGTGCGAAGGACGCTTGGACCCATCACTGTACCGCAGGATGTCGAATTCGTAGAGAGTCTTCCAAAAACCCGCAGCGGCAAGATCATGCGGCGTGTGCTCAAAGCGCAAGAGATGGGAATGGATCCCGGAGACATATCGACTCTGGAGGAATGATCACCCTCATTTTTTGATCAAGGAGACGGTGTCATGGAAAATAATTCGGTTGGAGTAGGTAGCCCTCTTTTCGGGATGCCGCCGGAGAAGGGGCGATGGGTCCTCGTTGTACTGGGTCTGATCATCAACCTGTGTCTGGGTTCGATTTATTCGTGGAGCATTTTTGTCAAGCCGCTGACGGATTATTACAACGGAGTTCTTGGTCAGACGGTAACGGCAAATGATATATTGATGCCATTCTCGGTGTTTCTTGCATTTTTTGCGATCACCATGCCGTTTGCCGGTAAGTTCATCGAAAAACACGGACCCCGGAACGTCACGATCGTCGGAGGGATACTCACTGGCCTTGGATGGCTTCTGGCTTCCTTTTCGACATCTGTTCCGATGCTCTACGTTATGTATGGAGTGATCGGCGGGATCGGCGTAGGCATTGCGTATGGCGTCCCAATTGCGGTTTCAGCACGCTGGTTCCCTGACAGACGAGGTCTTGCCGTTGGACTCACGGTTCTCGGGTTTGGGTTCTCGGCGTTTTTCACTGCAAATATCGCCGGATACTTCATCTCAGCATTTGGTGTGATGAACACATTTCGGATCTTTGGTGTTGCGTTTATTGCTCTCATTATTCTGCTTGCCTTGCCGTTGAAATTTCCGGCATCAGGCTGGGTCCCCAGTGGATGGATACCCCCCGCACTAAAACCAGGTGAGAAAAAAACCTGCGAATGTGACCGGTCGATGATGCTCAAGTCCCCGGCATTCTACGGGCTCTGGGTCTGCTACTTCATCGGTTGTCTTGCCGGTCTTATGGCGATCTCGATCGCAAAGCCGGTGGGAACTGATGTAGGAGTTGGGGTGGGCCTTGCCATCCTCCTGGTCGGGTTCTTTGCGATCTTTAATGGCGGCGGACGTCCGCTTTTT
>DALTVZ010000128.1 GCA_029987315.1 Methanocorpusculum sp. | reverse complement strand
TGACGCCCGCCTTTTCCCACATGCCTCATTGCAAATCTATTTCTGCACACTCGTGAAGTTGATAGTATGACAATTTTCGTAACTACCCTTGATCAAACCGAGATCTCAGACACCCCGCATAAGGTGGATGTTCGAAAGATCCACGGCTCAGAAAGCACCGATATCGTAGTTATTACCCTACAGCCTGGAGAGTCCCTCAAGAGGCATATTACGCAGGTCGATGTACTGTTTTATGTGCTGGAAGGCAAAGGAAAGGTCATCATCGGCGACGAAGAGACCGAGGTCGAAAAGGATTCTCTCATTCAAAGCCCAAGGAAAGTGCCGCATCTGCTGGTCAACACCAGCGACAAACTGTTCCGGTTCATGGTGATCAAGATGCTCACCACCGGTGACGGGAAGAACATGAAAACACAGATCCTCTAAGGATCTCTTGAAAAAAATCTGATCGGGTCCATACCCTTTGGTATGGATCAGATCGAATCCTTTTTTGTTTTGCTTCGTGTATCGATCAGGAATTTCACTCCGGAAACAATCACAAGCACCGGTCCAATGATGTATCCTGCCCAGAAAACCAATCCGACCATGCCTAAGATCACGAGTTTTATCCCTTGATATTTGACAGGTTTCGGATCGGGTCTTATATAATATCTCAGGATCATGATCCCTAAAATCAGGGGAATTGCAATGAAAATGGCCGTCACGGCAAACGTTGGCTGAAACCCTGTTTTAGATAATGCGAACAACGCCTGAGCGAGCATAGAAGCTGCTCCTGCGAGATACAAGACACCTCCGGTAACTCCTGTGACCGTTTCAAGTTTTATACGAACTGGCTCTTTTTTAAGCCTGAATAGATACAGAAGTCCTAATAATAGAATGAATAGAGGAAGTCCCCAGACAAACATTTGGCCGCTCCCTTCCCATAGATGTACATTAGCCGTTGAAAAAGGGATCAAACCCCACTCAGAGATGGAAAACTCCTCAAGATATCCGATGGCAACGCCGTAATTTCCTGGACCTGATCCTTTGTTGACCATGGCAATATAATAGATGCCGGGGACCTCTGCGGTGTATTCAAATTTGAACCACTGATAATTTGCTGACGGCGTGAAAGGTTCATACGTCGGTGTATCCGGAGCTTTTCCCTTGATCACGATATATCCATTATTTTCCAATACATCGACACCGCCGGGGAGCTCTCCCTCGCTTTCAATACCCGGGCCAATAATTACTGCATCTGGATGAACGTCGCCAATATATGGGGTAAATACAGAAAGCCAGAGCCTATCTCCTTTTTCAAGATGAAATTGAAAATAGGAAACCGAGTCAGAGGTTTGAAACGTGCTGTAATATGCCCATGATTTTAGCGGGTCATCGATATGAACTGCGTTTTCTATCCCATCGTTTCCCTCGATCATCTGCGGCACGTGTGCTGATACACAGACCGAGAGTGAAAGAACAATCATCAAAACGGCCAATGCCGCCTGAGCCTTTTTCATAATAATTTCGTTAATGGGTTATGATCAAATAAATCTTTTCACAAAAAATAAAAAGCATTTGGGTTTTTGAAAGGAGAATATTGCCCTCTCGATATTTGCCTCATCAGGAACTTATATCCTCTTTCTAGTGAAGCAAGATAGTATGACTATCTATGTAGATCCTGAAAATAGAGGGGAGGAAAATTCATGACCGCAACTATTCCGTATGAGGTCACTTTCAAGGCAGGAGATATCGAGTTTCGAAAATATTCCGCATTGGTTCTTGCGACCGTGGATACTATGGGGGATGATAATTCTGGCTTCAGCCCGCTTTTTGCCTATATATCTGGTAAAAATACCGCGAACAATGCTATTCCTATGACCTCACCGGTGATCAGCTCGACGAAGATCCCAATGACGTCACCTGTTGTCTCCGACGCGACGACGATGTCGTTTGTCATGCCGGCGGGAAAAGGCCTGAATGAGATTCCAGAGCCGCTGGACAGTAAGGTGCGGATCATTCCGGTACCTGAGCGGGAGGTCGCTGTTCTTAGATTCAAAGGGAAAACCCGTGATAAGGATGTGAAGGAAAAGGAGGGGCTGCTTCGAAAAGCACTGAAGGATGCCGGTATCACGCCGGTGGGAGATGTATTTTTGATGCGGTACAATCCCCCATGGACGCCGGGATTCTTGAGACGCAATGAGTTGGGGTTGGAGATCGAACGGTAAAGTGGGCTGGACGAGGCTGAAAAAATATGAAAATTACGTTATCGGTTTGGATGCTTCATTAAGAAGAATGCAATAACAAAACCGATGATCGCAAGGCCAAGCACGTAGGGGAACACACCGATATAGGATCCGCTTGTCGTTTTGATAAACCCGGCAAGCTGTGGCCCCGCAATCGCCCCGGCACCGTATGCAAGGAACACTATCCCATAGCATCGGGGATAATCACAGGTACCGAAATAACTCCCCGTGGTGGTTGGCGCAATAGCAAGCCAGCCGCCGAGACATCCCCAGAGAATGGTGAACGCCAGAATGTACACCGGCACAGACGGGATCAGCCACATGAGGAGTGATGCCAATGCGATCAGAATAAATGACACCATGGCAGCATACCGGGGCGTTATCTTGTCGGTGAGCGCTCCAAAAAGCGGACGTCCGCCGCCATTAAAGATCGCAAAGAACCCGACCAGGAGGATGGCAAGGCCCACCCCAACTCCTACATCAGTTCCCACCGGCTTTGCGATCGAGATCGCCATAAGACCGGCAAGACAACCGATGAAGTA
>DALTVZ010000127.1 GCA_029987315.1 Methanocorpusculum sp. | reverse complement strand
GGCTTCAAGCGTCCATCGACCGTCTCCCATATCATCTTTAACAGCTGCCGCCGTCAGACCGGCCGAGGAGGCGGATTTTCCCGAGGTATAGATACCGCGGGGTGCGAGTTTGATGACATAACGAAGGAGCTGGGATTTTGCAATACCTGGGTCCCCCACAAGAAGGATATGGATATCCCCGCGAAGGGAGGTCCCGTCGGGCATCTCTTTTGGGATACCGCCAAACATTTGGAGAGCGATCGCTTCCTTGACCTCGGTGTTTCCATAAATGGTCGGAGCGATAGATCGTGCGATCTTTCCGTAGACACCAGGATCTGCGGCCATCTCTTTGATGGCGATCTCATCCTCTTCGGTGATGTTGACCTCCTCGAACTCTTTTATCGAGACCTCAGCAGAATTGCACTCGACATAAAGATCGAACACCGTACTCTTCTGACCGCCAACGACCCGCTGCACACTTCTAAGGATCCCATTCATGATAACGCGGTCACCTGGCGAGATCTTTCCGCAAAGATCGTCGATCATATCGATGTCGATGTTCTGCGGTTGTTCGCCGCCGCGAAGACCTTCAGGTGTTTCCTGTACACGGTTCTTCTGAGAGTCGATGAATGTTGATTTGCTCTGGACGAGCTCGAGCTTTTTCAGCGTACATTCGGCATGTCCGCACATGTCCGGCTCGGAGTATGAACCGTACTCCTGTCTTTTGTAGGTGATGTGGCCGTTTGCACAGCGAAACGCTCCGATAACGAGCCTTGGACGGACCTCGGTCACACGCCGAACGATCCCGTCGATACTGACGAATTTATTGATGTCTTCCGCACGAATGTCCCGTATCTGGGTCTTTCGCGGAAGGTGAACGAATCTGATATTGACTTTACTGATTATCGTATCCGAGATGTCGTTTCCTTCGACATCTTTTCCGGTGATGAGGCGGGAGGTGCGGATAGCGTCTTTTACATCTTCCAGAGTTTTTCCCGGGTGTTCGAGCAGTTCATCTGCGAGAACGACCCCGATCTTTCCGAACTTTTCCAAAACACCATAGTCTATCTCCAGAGACCGTTCGCTTGGGAACTCACGGGAAATTTTATTGAGCTCACCTTTGTATTTTTTCTTCAGAAACCCGGTCCATTCCTCGACCCGGTCTATGACTTCAAGTTCAACTGCCATGATCCTCCATGTCATTATTATTGGGGGTATAGGAATATGAAGTTGTCATCTTTTCCGGGAAGGAGGGGTAGGACCGAGTGGTGATGGATGAGAAAGAACCAACCGCGAATAAGGGCTGAGATTCGGAAAGGGTAAGGTTGAGTGGGGAGACAAGAGATTATTTTACCGCGAATCTCCGCGAATCCTCGCGAATCGCATTTTCCTTACGTTCGGGTGCTCTGCTCCGGCTTATCGCCTGCGCAGGAATCGCACCCTCACTTGAAAAATGCTATCGGAAAAACCCGCGTGCGGGTTTTTCTGTTGAGGTATCATTCATTTTATTTTGATTTGGGGTGCGGGGACGCGACTCCGGCGCGGAGCGTCCCGCGGTGGGGATATCCTATTTCTGAGTCCCGAAACTATTTCCAGGTAATTCGTCAGGAGTGGAGAACTCTCTTCTATCCGGGATATACTGTAGCAATATGAAAGATTAGTCTCCAGAGATTTCAGGCAATACAGAAATTTGGGGGCAAATAGTTACTAAATAATAATGAATTTAGTGTCTTTGAGAAAAAGAGATGTAAACAAACTTAAATCTCTTCAATTAATATGAAAAATCCTTTGATTTATACACTTTTTCATACGACAATTAAATAATGATGCACAACCATTTTTATTATATTGATTTGGGGATGTAAATAATTATGAATAATACTTCATTTATGCAACTTTTGAATCGTTCGGCAAAACCACTCGCAGATTTTTTAGGAGAATATCTTCCAGAAGTAGATGAAGACTGGTGGAACTACCTTGTTCTAAACAGTCTCTCAGATTTTGCTAGAAGGAATGTTGGCTCAGATAACGGTTCTCTGTATGACTTAGATATTGCTACCCTTCTAAAAGTTTTTGACGCAAACTGGCACTCCTTATCATCAGTAATAAAACTCGATTATGTCCTGAGAAATTACATAAAAGAGATGCAGAGCATCCGAAATAAATGGGCTCACCAGACATTAGATGGAATACCTGATGAGATAATAGAACGTCACCTCAGCACGTTATATCTGCTTTGCAAAGAAATCAACGCTGACGAAGCTTTTCTCTCTGAAATAAATGACGCACGCAACCTCCTACTTAGCAAACAGTTCGGAGTTG
>DALTVZ010000126.1 GCA_029987315.1 Methanocorpusculum sp. | reverse complement strand
ATATAAGAATTCCCACCGCGGGACGCTCCGCGCCGGAGTCGCGTCCCCGCACCCCAATTAAAAAAAAGAAAGATAGAATACAAGTATGAGAAAAACCCGCGGGCGGGTTTTTCCCCAGCATTTTTCCAGAGAGGGTGCGATTCCTGCGCAGGCGATAAGCCGGAGCAGAGCACCCGAACGCAAAAAAATGCGATTCGCGTTAATTCGCGGAGATTCGCGGTTAAATAAAATCATGCTTCCACATCAAACCGTATCCCTCCCGAATTGAATTCGCGGTTCTTTTTCTCCATCTTTCACCCAAAGAGAATACTCTTCGGCTCCGTGTATTCGTACACGAAATCCCTTCCATTCTCTCGTCCAAACCCGGAGTTCCCCACACCGCCAAACGGCATCTCAGGCGGAAGTGTCAGATGCTTGTTCACCCATACGACACCGCACTGAAGAGACTCGGCAAACAAACGTGCCGTGCCGATATCTGATGTCCAGACCGACGAACCCAGTCCATATCGGGTCGAGTTTGCAATATCCAATGCCTCGTCCGCTGACGTGAAAGGGATCACCGACATCACCGGCCCAAAGATCTCCTCAGATACCGCGAGAGGGCTGACATTTTTCAGCAGTGTTGGAGCATAGAAGTTCCCCGGCATCTCCAATCTCTTGCCTCCATACACAAGCTGGGCCTCACCATTCGCAAGGATGCTCTCGACCGATGCCTCGATCTCGGCCAGCTGCCCGGGATTATTTACCGGTCCCATGTTCACTTTGTCAAGACCGTTCCCCACCACATATTGAGATAACAATAATTCGGCCTTTCGCACAAACTCGTCGGCAAGTGATGCGTCCACTAAGATCCGTTTTGCCGAGGTGCAGACCTGCCCGCAGTTATAGAACCGGTTTCTGACAGCTGCCTTAACCGCAGCGTCGACGTCGGCCGTCTTCGTCACGATGAAACTGTCATTCCCGCCAAGTTCCAGCATCAGTTTCTTAAGGTGCGGTGCCGCGAGAAGTGATACAGCCTTTCCTGATCTGACCGATCCGGTAAATGAGATGTGGCGAACATCTGGGTGGGCAACAAGTGCCGAGCCCGTCTCCTCCCCGGAACCGGTCACGATCTGCAGAACATCTTTTGGAAAACCACCCTCATGCAAAGCTTTTGCGACCTTTAGGATCGTGAGAGAAGCCGTCTTCGAGGGCTTTACGAGGACAGCATTTCCACAAGCAAGCGCCGCAGCCGCCTTCCAGGCAAAGATCATCACCGGCATGTTCCAGGGAACGATCGCGGCACAGATGCCGAGCGGTTTTCTGACAACATTCAGATACCCGTATCCCGGGAGATGGCGTGCATCGCCCGGGATACTCCCACAGACCGAGGCATAATACTCGAACACATGGGCAGAACCGAGTATCTCGTCCTTTGCCTCACGCAGGGGTTTACCCTGCTCGGTCGTCAGCTGGATCGCAAGTTCGTCGGCCCGTGCCCTGATCAAAGCCGCGGCGTTTACAAACATCACCGCTCGCTTTGATGCCGCGGTCCGTTCCCAAGAACGAAGGATCTCACTTGCTCTGGCAACTGCAGAATCAACATCATCAGGCGTGGCATTGGGTATTGTGCCGATGATCTCATTCGTGGCAGGATTCCTCACGTCGATGAATGATTGCATGATGGAGTATTATTCCGTGGTCTATTTAGAACTGTTCGTCGAAGCAGTTGACCGAAACTCTCTTTTTTCTCTGGGACAACATCTATTCTTATGAACGAATACGCTGAAAGGATCGCCGCAATTGGTGCGGCCGCAAATCCGACCTTCATGACACTTGGGATCACACCCATCTCATGGGGTGGCGGAGAGGCCGTTCTTAAAATGAACGCCGCCGATGGATTTCAGAACGGCATCGGATTTCTGCAGGGAGGATTTTATGTCATCCTCGCCGACGAAGCGATCGCCTTAGCTATTTTAGCTGAACTCGATCCTGAGCAAGGGACCACGACCATCTCCGAAACGACAGAGTTCATACGCAGTACAAAAAACGATGAGATCTTTGCTGTCGCAAAAATCATTCGAAAAGGCCGCCGCATCATCTTTGCCGAGGCGGAGGTCAGACGCGGAAGCATCGACGGGGATCTTCTGTCAAAAACCACGGCTTCCTATCTGATCACCCAGTGCTGAACGGATCAGAGATAGGTGGTGAGCTCAATCCGATTCGGAAAGGGTAAGGCTGGGCGGGGAAACCTGAGATAAAACCAACCGCGAATCGGCGCGAATCCCACAAGCCTTCGGCTTGCTCCCAGAATCGGATTTGCTTATCCTCACTCTCGCAAGCCAGCTATGCTGTCTTGCTCGTCCCTTCATCGGGAACGTTCGGGCAAATCCTGTCGGCGCCCCCGCGCCTCCCAACTGATCTCCCTCTTATTCATTTTTATGCATTTCATCAAGAGTTTCTAATCCTATTTTAAATTGTAATATATGGCGTTGTGTATAGCAGATTTCTTTTTTATTCCCACACACCCGAATAGGGATTGAGGTTTGGGATTTAGTTGTATCTCTTGAATTTGACTCAACTGCTGAACGTACAGAAGCGGCTACATTGTTATCACAATTTGTCAATTCAGCATCACAATTCGGGCATAAGCAGATCGAGTTCCAACCAGTCTTATTTGCATGTTTATACTCTTCCCCTAACTTAGGAGTCAATTTGTGCGCAATAAAAATCGCTTCTCCATTCGATCCAATTATCTGTTTATTGCAGATCTGACATTTTCCATTATATTCTGATTGTAAGACCATCTTTTCCGCTGAGTTATCATCCCTTGTTTGCGTACTTGTTCGTTTCTCAGGTGTATCTGAAACATCTTCACGAATTCTCCTCTCCGAATTCCTTGCATACCTTTCGGGATTTTTGATACGTGAATGTGTATCTTTCTCTTCTTCATCTATGTTAGGATAATGGGAACTTCTGGATTCCGTGTCATGTTCCTTCAAAGAATCATACGGGTTAAGACCAGAACTCTTGGAACTGCTTTGAGATTTTTCTTCAGCATCAAATTTTTTTAAGAGCTCATCTTGTTTATCTTGGGGGATATTCGAAAACCTTTTAAGATTCCTATTACCAGATTTTTCAATAAATTCATCCAGTTCCTTCATCGCACTTGACTTTGTACCGGAAACTCCCAGTCTTTCCAGAAGATCCTCTGAAATATTCCTGTATTCGTCTAACAAATT
>DALTVZ010000125.1 GCA_029987315.1 Methanocorpusculum sp. | reverse complement strand
GTGGAAAAAAGCGTGTGGCTGGATCCTTATCACAAGGATCATGCGGCGATCGTGTGCAGAAAACGCTGAACTGCCGTGAGAGGAGGGGGAGGGCTGGGTGTGGACACATGATCCGCCCCTTAGTTTCGATTTTTTAAGTTTCTCCGAATTCTGGTGTGCCAAGGCCGAAATACTTCTCGAAGAAACCGGTCAGTTTATCGATGACGATCTGTTTCTTTGCTGACCGGGAGCCGCCGCCAAACCGCGAAATCGGCGGCATCAATTTATCCAAATCTGTACCGGTCGTTTTAATATGGCCATCACGGAAAGCATTCACAATGTACTTTTTCGTATCTTCCGCGTGCAGATTTTCTTCTTCAATCAGTTTTTCAAGGTCAGCAGTTTCTTCCTGTTTCACAAAGAGCCGCCAATCCCGCTGAACTTGGGTTTCGGAATTGATCGTAGATATGAATTTCTGAATCAGTTCCTGCTTGGAACGGAGCTCAAGACTGGAACGGATCGCTTTGTCGATCGCAATAAGGATGTCTTTGTTTTCACAATTGGAATCGTGATACTGCGCAACGAGTATCAGGATATAGTCAATATTGACTTCGATCTGTTTGATCAATTCCATCTCAAACACGATGTCGTCTGTAATGTTGTCTTTATCACCTTTGCGCCGGTATTTCTGGTACAGGTCGTGATAAACGCTGGTGTAATCCTGTAGCTGGAACTCGGTAAGGATCTCCATACCTTTGAATTCATCAAATGAAAGCAGGATATTTCTTAAGCGAAGGATGTTCCCGAATAAAACAATGAAGTCTTTTTCGCGTTTCTCGCCGAGTATCACGGTTAAGATGGAGGCTGGGCCTTCAAGCGGGAACATCGTCAGAAGTTCTTCGATCCGGTCTTTGTATCCCGGCTGATACTTGCCATTCTTGTCGTTGTATCCGCCTTCATAGTAATCTTTAAAGGATTTTAGAAGGACGATGCCGCTTGCATCTTTGTCACCGAATAAACCGATCGCGGCATCGATCTCTGCTTCGAGATTGCGAAATGTAACGATATTCCCATATGTCTTGATTGAGTTGAGGATCCTGTTTGTCCGGGAAAATGCCTGAATCAATCCGTGCTGACGGAGATTTTTGTCCACCCACAATGTATTGAGCGTTGTTGCATCAAAACCTGTCAGGAACATATCTACGACTAAGAGCAGGTCGATCTCACGGTTTTTCATGCGAAGAGATACGTCTTTGTAGTAGTTTGGGAACTTCTCCGCTGAGGTATCATACGCCGTACCAAATATTTTGTTGTAGTCGTCGATTGCTGATTCGAGGAACATCCGGTCGTCCTGATTAAGACCGTTGGTATCATCCGAGTTCTCATCATCTATGAAACCACACTCGTCCGGGTCGGCCGCATTTGCGTTGTAACTGTAGATCGTCGCGATTTTCAGGGCATGTTCCGGGTGTGCCGCCATCTGTTTTTTGAATTCCGTGTAGAAGATTTTTACATAGGGGATCCCGGAAACAGCAAATATCGAGTTGAATCCGTTGAGTTTTGTTGCTGTCTTCTCTTCGGCTGCGGTTGGTTTCTTTGCTACCTCGGTGATGTTTGTGAGCGAGTTAAATGAATAATAGCCAGAGTTACGCTTTGTTTTACGGTCGAAATTTTCTAAGATATACTCTACGATGTTTGCGATCCTGCGTGGGTCCTGGCGTGCTTCCTCGGTATCGATCGCCTCGACCTTTTTGTCTTTTCGCCCGTCTTTGTTTTTGATGGTGTTGATGAAATCGATTTTGAACGGCAGTACGTTTCCATCGTTGATTGCATCTACTATTGTGTAGGTGTGGAGTTTCGTACCAAAGGCCTGCTGTGTTGTCCGGAGGTTCGGGTCTCCTCCTTTTTTCGCATTGGCCGCAAAAATGGGTGTGCCGGTAAATCCGAAGAGGTGATATTTTTTGAAATGACCGGTGATTTTGGTGTGCATTTTGCCGAACTGGCTTCGGTGACATTCATCAAAGATCAGGACGACGTGTTTGTTGTAGATTTCGTGTTTTTGGTTGTGTTTGATGAATGAATCGAGTTTCTGGATCGTGGTGACAATAATTTTGTATTCGTGCGGGTTTCCTTTGGCATCGCGGTCCTGGAGCTGCCGGGTCAGGACAGCGGTGCTTCTGTTTCCGTCGGCAGCCCCTTTTTCAAACCGCTCGTACTCTTTCATGGTCTGATAATCGAGGTCTTTTCTGTCGACGACGAAGAGTACTTTGTCGATTTCCGGAAGCCGGGAAACTACCTGGGCGGTCTTGAATGAGGTGAGCGTTTTTCCGGAGCCGGTCGTGTGCCAGATATATCCTCCTGCATCGTTTGTTCCAAGGTATTTCGGGTGATTTGCGGCACATCTTACTCTGTTTATGATGTGTTCGCTTGCTGCGATCTGATACGGGCGCATTACAAGGAGGAGCTGGTCTGAGGTGAATACGCAGTATTTTGTGAGGATGTTTAACAGGGTGTGACGTGCAAAGAAGGTTTTTGCAAAGTCCATTAAGTCCGGGATGACTTTGTTTGTGTTGTCTGCCCAGTAGGAGGTGAATTCAAAACTGCTGCTTGTTTTTTGTGCGGATTTTTTCCCGCTTGTGTGTTCTTTGATCGCGGAATACCGGGTGGTGTTGGAGTAGTATTTGGTGTGGGTCCCGTTTGAGATGACAAATATCTGTACATAGTTGTACAGCCCGGATCCGGCCCAGAAGCTGTCTCTCTGGTATCGGTTGATCTGGTTGAATGCTTCTTTTATGGCAACGCCGCGGCGTTTTAATTCAACATGGACGAGGGGCAGACCGTTGACTAAGATGCTTACATCGTAGCGGTTTTTGAAGTTGCCTTTCTCTTCTTCGTACTGATTGATTATCTGCAGGAAGTTGTTGTGGATATTTTTGCGGTCGATGAGGGTGATATTTTTTGAGGTTCCGTCATCGCGTTTCAGAACCTGGATGGAGTCTTCCTGAATTATTCTGCTTTTTGCCTGCGGGGTGTTTTCATTGTTGTTTGCAATGACTTCGGTGAAGAACCGCTCCCATTCGTTATCGGTAAATGTGAAGGAGTTGAGTTTTTCAAGCTGCACGCGGAGATTTTTGATCAGGTCTCCTTCGCGGGTTATCGCGAAGCGGTCATATCCCTGCCCGCCCAGGCATTGTATGAAGGCTTTTTCGAGGTCGGCTTCCGACTGGTAGGAGGTCCGGGCTTTGTATGTAGGCTCGTATTCGGCAACGACTGTTGTTTCTTCGGATTCTGCGATGATTTTGTAGCCGGTCATTTTGTCACTTTGGGTTTGAAGGTGAGTAAGAGGTCGCGGTAATATTCGTATTGTTTTTCGCGGGCTTCAATTTCTGCGGGGAGACCAGAGGTAAGGGAGGTGCAAAGTTTTTCTAATTTGTCTAACTCATCTGCAATTTTATTTTGAACTGTCAGGTCAGGCAAAGGAATTGGAAATTCCCGAATATCCTTTAAACTTATATGCGGAATTGCCCCTTTGGTTTTTCTTAATTCTACATATTTTGTAAATGCTCCGTTTGCCAGATAATGATAAACATAATGTATATTTGCTTTAGAACTTCTTACTCTTGTTACACGCTGTACCAATAACAAAGGTAACTTTTCTTTTGGAACTACTGCATAACTTTTTCCAACAAGTGAACCATCCATTGAGATTACAATATCATCAGGGTTTAGCAAATATTTTTCCAAGCCATCTGAATTTATCCAATATCGATTATTTTCTTCAGAAAAATCCAACACACCTCGTTTAATATTCATTCCTCGCATTAATTGGATGCCCGATGAGGTAAATTTTGAACTATCAAATGGAAACCCAGTTAATAAATCACAGAAATCACCTAATTTTACCAAAGGAGTGTTCTTTTCAAGCAAATCGAAATAAATATTGTTGCAATAATAATTGTATTGTTCTTTTCGAGCTTTCAGCTCCTCTTTCAACTCCGCTTTCAGCTCGCTGAAATCGTCAAGAATGCGTACGATTTCAGATTGGATTTCAAGAGGGGGGATGGGAACTTTTATCTTTTCTATCACATTTCTTGATAATCTGGGAATACTTGCCCTTCTTACTTTTGATTGAATGAAGTGCTGCTGTGTTAATAAATAATAATAGATGTATTTGTTTAGAATGTCCGGAGAATTTTTAATAATAAGACAATCATCAGCAGCCCAGAATTTTGTCTCAGAAAAACCAATCTCGCCTGCCGCACCTGCTGAAATAACATAGGTCATCTTTTCCCCGCAGTTAAAATCATCATAATACCCCATTGGTGCAAGACAATTTTGGAAAACCGGATACGGTCCATCTTCATATAATTGTGATTTTACAACACGCACACCACGTTCTATGGTTGAAACCGTATCAAGCGTCTTATACTCCACCCCGTCCGGGCAAAGTTCCGTTATAAGTTCATTAAGCCTGCTCATTTCACTCCTCCCTCTCTTCCTGCATCTTTATCAAAAACACGCAGGAGCTCCAGATAATGACTCCAAGTAAGAAACAGGAGAAGATTTTCCAAGCAGTGTCTGGAAAATGTCCGGGCACTCTTTGGAAAAGGAATCGCAGTTCTACGGCATTGATTTTGTGAACCCCTTACCATCATACTTACCCCTCGATCTCTGCAATAATCTTATCGATCTCCCTGCGCAGCTCATCTTCCCGCTTCACGATCTCTTTGATCTTTGCATTCAGTTTCCTGATATCGATAACTTCTCTCGTATCCTCCTTTTCCACATACGTCGTCACCGACAGATTGTAATTCTCTTCTTTGATCTCATCATACGAAACGAGCCGTGCGAAATATTCTGCATTCTCCCGGGAAGAAAATTCACCAACG
>DALTVZ010000124.1 GCA_029987315.1 Methanocorpusculum sp. | reverse complement strand
GATCATCGGCGGGGGAATCGCGAACAATCTGATAAATCCGGGAAGAGGTATTCTTCTTTCCGGCAGAACGACCAAAGAACAGATCGAAGCCGCGTCTTCACCCTATCTTCCGGGTCTTTCCGGAAACGGCAGGGAAGCGGAGGAGATCGCAAAGATCTGCTCAGGCAAGGCGACGGACGAGACCTATCTTGGGTGTCTGTTATCAGAGATCATCGCACGATCCGATGCTTCGTTTGATGCCCTGATGAATCTTTACGGTGATACCTGGACCCTTGAAAGAGAGATCATCCAGAATGCCCGCGCTTTGACAACGGTCGTCGATGCCTGCGGAAAAGCAGGCAGGACCGAGATCGCATTTGGCCTGGCATGCGGGGATGTTTCACTCCTGAAGGAGGCCTGGGAGATCACTCTTTCTTTTAAGAAAAAAGTGATCGAAGCCGCAGATTCAGCCAAGCAGATAACAAAGAATGCATGGATGGTGGATTCTCTTGAAACGGTGAGCGATGTCGCTGACATGTTTGCCGAGTCGGAGAACCGACCTCTTTTCATTCTTTGCAGAGCAGATCCGTATCTAAAAGTTTCAGCCAGGGCTCCCCGGACCTCGAACGTGGATTTTGAGCAGTTCATCATGACTGCCGCAAAAACGTTTGGCGGAACCGGCGGAGGTCACAAGACCCGTGCAGGGGGAGAACTTCCTCTTGCATGCGAGGCTGAATTTATCAGATCTCTGGAGGCATTTGCATGAAGATCACGGGAAAAATCATCTCCAAAAATCTGAATGCTGATGAGATCGAAAGATCTCTTTCTCCAGATAATGGCGGGTTTATTGAGACTTCTTTTGAAGAAGGGTGTATCGTGGCAAAGGTGAGCGGTGAGTCACTTCGGTCGGTCATTGCGACAGTTGATGATTATCTGATGAATCTCTCGGTTGCAGAGCGGCTCATTGAGACGATTTGCGAAGAGAATACGTTAAAATAATAATTCAGGTGAAGAAACCATGGCAAGAAAAAAGCAGAGTGGCGGACGCAAGATCGAGGGATGGAAGGCAAAGAACTGGTATAAAGTTCATGCACCCGAATTCCTCGGTAAGCAGTTCATTGGAGAGATCATCTCTTCGAAACCGGAAAATGTTCCGGGTCGTATAATGACGGTTAGTCTGGGCGAACTGATCCAGGACTATTCCAAACAGAATGTTCGTGCATCCTTTAAGATCACGACCGTTGCAGGAGATGCAGCATACACCAAATTCAACGGTCATGAGATGACAAAAGAGTTCGTTCGTGCAATGGTAAAGAAGCGAGCTTCCCGTATCGACAGTACGATCTCGGTGACTCCCCTTGGAAGCCTCAACGAACTTCAGGTAACTATCACTGCATTTACCATCAACCACGCAAGACTTGCTCAGGTCCAGGAGATCCGTGCAATGATGGTGAAGGTCGTTGAAGAAACCGCAAAGGAGTTAGACTACGAGTCTTTTATCTCCGCTATGCTGAAAGGCGACCTTTCGAAGAAGATGTTCGCTGAATGCAAGCCGATCTTCCCGATCCGCAGAGTCGAGATCATCAAATCTGAACTGGTCAGCTCAGCCGCAGATCGTGCAGCAGCAATTCTCCGTTAAATACGGGGAATCTCATTTTTTTTATAAGTTTTTTTCAGTAAAAATAGGATCCCACTGGATATATGATATTGACATCCCGGGGCGCGGATCTTCAATGAGGAGATCGTCCCCGTCAGAATAAAATGTCATGCCGGTGAATTCATCGGCAGAGCAGAGAAGATGCTGCTCCGGATGGGTGCCTCTTTGGATATCACACCGCATCTCAATTTTTTCTGCGGCTGAAACGATATATGAAAGTCGTTTTCCTGCCGGATGACTTTTCGGGAGAGCGATGACCGGCAGATGATATGTTCTGACCATCTCAAGAAGATACAAAGCGGGAAGGACCTCGCCGCCTTCCGGAGCCGATACGATGATCAGATCCCCGGGATACACGCCTTGGACAAGCTCTTCGGTGTCGGTCTCTACAAGAAGAGGGAATTTTTCGAGGGCTCTGGAAATTATAAGAAAAGAGGTGGGGCCGCGGATGATGACCGGTCGGTCACCAAGGAACGGGACACGGAGTTCGCCTGCCATTCAGGTTACATCTCTGTAACGTCTTCTGACTGGCAGGTGGGGCACATAGGGTGTTTTCCAAGCCCCGTAAACGTCGCCCCGCACTCATTGCATTTATATTTCTTGCCTCTACCCTTCAGAGGGTCATTGAGGTCAACATCGACTGGTCCGCCTGCTGAACACATAATTGATTTTTGGGCGGGCAAGATATTATGCGTGTCGGTGAATACGGGTTTGCACATATAGGTATATTAAAACACAAATAATCAATCACAAAAATTAAGGTTATTTTTCTCAGTTTTTTAAATAACGAGGTCTAATAGTTTTTATCGCTTTCCGAACAATCTATCGGAAAAATCCCAGCCTGTTCTTGCACCTAACGTTCCACCAAAACCGACCCCGAACCATTTAGCACCATAAAACAATGCTACCATCAATAATCTGAATCCAAGAACGATAAGTACAATGATACCAATAAACATGGCAATGCTAATGTAGAATATGTCTTCCGCACTAATGATATCAAACACCCCTAATGAGATGATGCCACAAATAAAGGCAAAAAGAGCATAAGTGATTTTGGGTAAAATCCCATATGAGCGGATAAAAGAAATAATTAACAACACGGTTGTTATCGGGAAGAGGAAATATGCCCCATCATTAACTAACCAGTCAGGTACTGGATATGAATTGCCTGTTGCCAGAAATATATAAGCGATTACTCCGAGGAAAACCCATGTGAGTATTTGCAATACAGATAACCGCTTTATTTTCCGTGAGAAATCGTCTGTAAATTTGCTTGTTGAATGTTGAATGTGCTTTCGTGCTTTGCTTTTTTCTCGCTTATTATACCAAGCAGCAAGTTGTTTATTGTATATTGCTGTTTTCATAAAATTATGGCTAATATTGATATCGTGATATGAATTATCCCAATCATGCGTACCGTTTAATTGAACATAGGAAACGGTACCGTCTTTTTTATTTTTAATAATAAGGGTCTTGGGATATTTATTTCGTGGAATAGTCCCATTTTTCCAATATGCTTTGAATGCAGTTCCATATTCTTCTGATTCTACCCATGCATCCCAGTGTTGTCTATGATAACGATGCAAATCAGGGTCATAATTTACCACACTCAAATCACCCACCATAATTGTTAATTTAACGTTCTCCACGATATATGTATTGTTCAAAGATTTTGGTTCACATTATTTGGTAGTGT
>DALTVZ010000123.1 GCA_029987315.1 Methanocorpusculum sp. | reverse complement strand
TCCCGGTGGGACTAAATGAGGTTTCTTGGTTGAACACTCAACACAGTAACAGATCGGGCAGTTTTCGATACAGCCGTAACATTTGATACAGCGGCTGGTTTCAGACATGATATAGCTGAGACGATCGCCGGTGGCTTCACCGATGGCGGCAAACTGTTTCGCCTGATTCTTCTTGCCCATCTTGATCATGACATTCTCGATCTTCCCGCGGATCTCAAGACCCTTCGATTCAGGTGCGGAGGTTTGAAGAACGCCTGCCTTGACAGCTCCGTCGAAGACCATTGCACCTTTATCAGAGCAGATCTCAACAAAGGTTGCTTTGCCGGCTTTCTCGCCGATAACTCCCCAGTTACCACAGACAATATCACACTGACGGGGGATCTTGGTTTCACAGCGCTGACAATTCGATCTGCGGCCGAGGCCTTCAGCCTCGAGTTCGTCGATCGAGATGCCCTTGTGCTGACCATCTTTGGTCATTACAATGAACTGGCCCTTGTCGATCTCCTCTTTCACTACGTCATTGGGATTGATGCCGTACTTCGATGAAATCATGTTGCGGGCAACAACCGGGGAAACTGATCCACCGCAGTTCAGGCCGATCATGACGATGTTTTCAAGATTGATCTGGTTACGTTTTGCAAGCTCGTACATTGCTTTTGCGTCGCAGCCTTTACAGGTCACGGCAAGCTTCATGTCTTTTGCGCCGTTCAGGTACTTCTTGATGAGTTTTGGCAGGAGCAGGGTTCCGCAGTGAAGGGAACCGGCAGTCTTTACAAGATCTGCTGAGTCAGTAATGATGACAGGCTCTGCATCGAAAACGTCAAGACCTTTCTGAACGGTCAAAACGGCATCAACGATCTTGTTGTCAAGCAGGTATTTGAGAATGGATGTTACAGCACCGCCGCATTCTCCTTTGATCTCGGAAACTGCGGTCCATGCATAGAACATATCACCTTTAGCAGACATTTACTGACCCCCTTCGATTTTGGAAATTTTGATTGCACAAGCCTTGTATTCCGGAATTTTACAGACCGGATCAAGTGCGTTGTGGGTAAGCAGGTTGGCGGCGCATTCAGCAAAGTGGAACGGCATAAAGGTCGTCCCTTTCATGATCTGCGGGCTGACCCGTGCAGTCACGTTGATAGAATCACGGCGGGTCGTTGCTTTCACCATCTCACCGTCATTGATGCCAAGTGCTCTGGCGTCCTCGTCATTGATCTCGATCCAGCCGGTCGGAACTTCTTTGTCGAGAGTTGGACTGCGGCGTGTCATCGTTCCGGTATGCCAGTGGAAGAGACATCTTCCGGTGGTAAACACAAACGGATACTCATCATCCGGAACTTCGGCAGGTGCTTTCCACTCTGCCGGGAAGAAGACACCGAGACCATCCGAAGTAAGGAACTTTTCCTTGTGGAGGATCGGGGTCCCGGGATCTTCCGGTGTTTTGCAAGGCCAGTGGAGACCTTCGGGCGTGTTCAGACGCTCATAGTTCATTCCATGATACTGCGGGGTAAGTTTGGCCATCTCATCGAAGATCTCCGATGCAGATTCCCAAGAGAACTGTTTTTCGTAACCCATCTTTGCTGCGACCATAGAGAGGATCTTCCAGTCTTCGAGTGCTTCTCCAGGTGCGTCCTGAGCCTTTCTCCACCGAATGACACGGCGTTCGGTGTTGGTCTGTGTTCCGTCGCGTTCTGCATAACAGACAGCCGGAAGGATAACATCAGCGTAATCACAGGTTTCGTTGTAGAAGATATCCTGAACGACGAGGAACTCGAGGTTCTCGAATGCTTCTTTAACGTGGTTTAAGTCCGGGTCGGACATAAGCGGGTTTTCGCCCATGATATACATGCATTTGAGTTCTCCAGGGTTGTCCACAAGAACGTTCATCATGATGGTGACCTCGTATCCGTTCTGAGTCGGAGCGATGTCTTCGGGGAAACCCCATGCATCAGCGAACTTTTTGTGTACCTCCGGATCAGTGACTTTCTGATAACCAGTGAAGCTGACCGGAAGTGCTCCCATGTCGCAGGCGCCCTGAACATTGTTCTGGCCACGCAGCGGGTTGACACCAGTCCCTGGTTTACCAAGGTTTCCGGTAAGCATCTGAAGGTTTGCAGTTGCGTGCACGTTGTCGACACCGACGGTGTGCTGGGTGATACCCATGGAGTAAATCAACGCACATCCGCCTGAGTTGGCGATCCAGTCAGCTGCAGTGTGGATATCTTCGGGCGTGAGACCGGTGACCTTGGCAACGTTTTCAAGGTTGTATTTTTCCTGCATGACAAGGGCTTTGAGTTCTTCATAGCCTTTGGTGCGTTTTTTGATGAACTCTTTGTCTTCCCATCCGTTCTTGATGATGTCATGCATCAGACCGTTGAGGAGAGCCACATCTGTTCCGGAGTGGAACTGTAAAAAGAGATCTGCCTGACTTGCGGTGATGGTACGTCTCGGATCGGCGTAGATGTAGTGAGCGCCATTTGCTTTGGCCATGTATTCGCGACGTCCGATCAGCGGGTGCTGTTCAAAGGTGTTGGAACCAATGATGAAAATACATTTGGACTGGGCAATGTCGGGAATACTGTTGGTCATTGCACCGGATCCAAAGGAACCTGCGAGACCTGCGACCGTAGAAGAGTGACACAGACGGGCGCAGTGATCAAGATTGTTGGTCTTCAAAACACCGCGGGCAAACTTCATCATGACGTAGTTCTCTTCGTTGGACACACGGGCAGACGAAAGAGCACATCGCTCTGATGGTTTGTATTTTTTCAGATTTTCTGCGATGAAGGTCGTTGCTTCATCCCAAGAAACCGGCACGAGCTCTCCGTTTTTGCGGATAAGCGGGGTAGTCAATCTGTCAGCTGAGTTGATGAACTCATGAGCATACATGCCTTTTGGACAGAGCTTTCCTTCGTTGACAGGTGAACGGGTGTATGGGGAAATACCCACAACTTTTCCGTCACTTACAACGAGGTTGAAGGAGCAACCGGTACCACAATACGGACAAGTGCTCGGAATATACTTCATATCAGCCATGCTTGGTATAACCTCGTATACTTAGATTTCTTTAAACCTGGGTATATCAATTAACTGCATTGTCAACAACATATAATTTATATTAACTGATGTTAGTTTACGAAGTATCATAAACCTGCACAAAACATATAATTTAGTTTATAAAATCAATATGTTTATATTTTTAAATTAACAATGCATTAGCTAATTAAAATCCCCAGTTTGCCAATACGCGCAAGCATTCCGGGTATTTAATTTATTTAAGGGATAAGATATAAGAGCGTATAATCACATTCGGGCCATTCTTCAAGGCCAATTCTAATTTTTTGATCAATATCAGTGGTAAGCACCGTGCGCAGATTTTTTCCCAGCTTTATGGAGTTTTTTTCGAAAAATATGGGAATCAAAGATATTTTATACTCATCAGTTGCAAAGGTAAGATAATGCCCGGACCGTTGTTAACAGATCGACAGAAGATGGTCATCCAATCCCGAAAAAAGGGCATGACTCAACAAGAGATCGCCGATGAGCTTCAGACCACCCGCTCAAACATCAGCCTTATAGAAAAATCGGCAACCGATAATGTCCGGCTGGCAAAAGAGGCTCTGGAATACATCTATTCACTCGAGGCAACCCTTGTTTGCACACTCTCTGCAGGGAGCCAGCTCACCCAGGAAGTTTTTTTGATCTACAAAGCTGCACACCAGCTCAATATCAAAGTTCAGTATGATACCGGCGCACTGATGAATCGGGTACTGACAGCAATCCCAGAAAAGATTACCGACGGTACAATCAAAGAGGACATCAATGTCTATCTGAACCTCACCGGAATAATTTATATATACTGATAGGTTTCCTCTGAGTGAAGAGGTGAAAATTACTTTTTTTCGATTTTTTTTTGATTATTTTCATCCAAATATGCGCTCTGCATAATGTATGAGGGATTGCATGCTACAAATCATGAATTCGAACTAAATGTTGATATCGCATTAATTTATTTGGTTTTTTTGAATAATGTTCGAAATATATTAAAAAAACAATAGAATTTTCCACAATAAATTCAAACATTAAGTTAAATAAACTTAATTAATTAAATTAACTTCAAATTGATTTTTATAGGATGACCGAGATATGTAAATCCGTATGAAAAAATTACTAAGTGTGTTTGGTATTTTTCTCATTCTGCTCGCTGTTATTTTTGCAGCAGGATGCGTAAATGCACAACAAGAGGAACCGACCCAGTTGAAAATCGCGACAACCACGTCGCTGTATGACACCGGACTCCTTGATGCGGTCCAAGATTATTATCTTGAAAAATTCAATGTTGATCTCTTGATCACCTCACAGGGAACTGGAAAAGCAATTGCCTCCGCAAAGAATGGTGATGTCGACGTATTACTCGTCCACGCTCCGTCCCAGGAAGCAGCCTTTATCAGTGAGGGTTATGGTGTTAACCACAGAGGTATCGCATACAACTACTTCATCATCGTCGGACCGGCTGATGACCCGGCAAAAATCGCAGGAATGAGCCCTGAAGAGGGAGTGACCATACTCAAAGAACTGGGAGATGCAGGAACCGACGGAATCATCTTCATATCCCGCGGGGACGAGTCAGGAACCCACTCTGCAGAGAAGAACATCTGGGGATCAGCAGGATTCAACTACACAGCTCAGATCACCGGATCCGGCCCATGGTATAAAGAAACCGGCGCAGGAATGGGAGACTCCCTGACCACCGCAGGCCAGCTTGGTGCCTACATTCTCACTGATGAAGCAACCTACCTCACTTACAAGAAAAACAACAACCTCCCGCTCGAAGTGATCATCAACGAGGGAGCATCTCTTCTGAACAGATACACCGTCATGACGATATCCCCGGCCAAATTCCCGGACACCAATGTGAAAGATGCAACCGATTTCACCAACTGGCTCATCTCCAAAGACGGTCAGAACTTTATCGGAGCATATGGTGTTGAAACCTATGGCAAATCACTCTTCACACCAATGAGCACCTTAAAGGACAGTACTCTTCCTCCGTTCAACATTGACTGTACCACTCCTGTAGTCCTCCCGACTGCATAAGACGGTCATCCTATTTTTTATTTTATTTAAAACACAGGACGGATACACATGGGGGAGATAACCGACGGATTTCTGGAAGCAATTACGCTCATCATAACCATGGATCCGGAAATCATGGAGATCGCCGGCAGAAGCATTTATGTTTCATCCCTTGCAACACTCGCAGCCGCTTTGATCGCGATCCCAATCGGCGCCCTCATCTACTATTATGATTTTCACGGAAAACGTACCATCATCAACATCGTCCAGACCTTATATGCTCTGCCAACCGTGATCGTAGGATTACTGGTTTATCTCCTTGTATCGAATTCGGGGCCTTTTGGTCCGTTAAAACTCCTGTACACCACCAATGCAATGATAATTGCACAGGTCATTCTGGTTTCGCCACTGATCATCGGACTGTCCATAGCCGCACTTTCC